>NZ_NDIM01000155.1:0-28480 GCF_002241375.1 Vibrio sp. V19_P1S1T109
CAATAAATTGGAACATATAAGGTAAACCGAAGAACCTAGGGATAAGCCTTTAACCACTGAAAAGTGTAAAAATAAAATGGTAACCATTTTAAGTAATAAAAACCCAAGATGTGGATATATTAAAAAATGAATTACCATTCCATTCATTACGAAACATTTCAATGGAAAATATAGAAACTATATATGGTCTAGTTTTTTAGAGAAAAGTAACCGTAGTAGAATTTACTCTTTTTATCGTATTTATTTGAGAGATATAAATATAGGAAAATAAAAAAAGCCAGCAAATGCTGGCTTATGCACTAAATCCAAGGCTAGTCGCAATATCACAGCGACGATCTAATACCCATTGACTATCAAATGGCCCCCAATCAGAGAGTTGATAGTAACCATCATTGTGACGCCTTCCATCTTGAACAAACATCAGTTCAATCCCTATTCCTGGCAGTGCTTTCAGGACATCCTGAATCGTACGGCGAGGCCACCCCGTTTTTTCGATGAGTTTGGGCACGTTTGGTCTTTCAAGGCTTTCTACTAACAAAGCTAAATACAGTCGCCTTGCAAAAACAGGACTCAGTTCCATTGACACCTCCTATTACTGTGCCGCTTCATTATTTCTGTTTTCACATTTAGAGTGTTGCGTTCGATCAATAACTTTCCAATCGTAAGCAACTGAAACACATTTTTTTTAAACAACGAAATAAAAGCATCTCTATTTTGTAAGCCACAGCGCTTCCTGATAGGATTTGACCATTAAAAAAATAATACGCCTCAACAAGGATTTTTATGACGATCACCATGTATGGCATCCCAAACTGCGACACCATTAAAAAAGCACGGAAATGGTTGGAAGCTGCGGGGGTGGATTACCAATTTCATGACTACCGTAAACAAGGTATTAATGCCGAGCTCGTGGCTCAGTTTTGCCAAGCACTTGGTTGGGAAAATGTACTCAATAAACGCGGTACAACCTTTCGTCAGCTCACGCCGTCACAAAAAGAGTCGTTAGATGCTCACAGTGTTGTGACTTTGTTGGTTGAACAACCAGCTATGATCAAACGACCTATCTTATTGGTCGATACCCATTACCATCTCGGTTTTAATGCTCAGCAATACGCTGCTATTTTCTCTTAATACAAGGATTTCAAGGATGACAGACAGCCCTGTACTGGCGCTCGCAAAAGATCTCATTAGTCGCCAATCAGTAACTCCTGAGGATGCAGGTTGCCAAGACCTGATGATTAAACGCTTACAAGCGCTAGGGTTTGAAGTGGAAACAATGGTCTTTGAAGATACCACTAATTTTTGGGCTCGCCGCGGCACTCAATCGCCTCTTTTTGCCTTTGCTGGCCATACGGATGTGGTTCCCGCGGGTCCTTTAGCGCAGTGGCATACAGCGCCGTTTGAGCCGACTGTAATTGATGGTTATTTACATGGGCGCGGGGCGGCAGATATGAAAGGCTCGCTTGCTTGCATGGTTGTCGCTGTCGAGCGCTTTATTGAACATCATCCTAACCATCAAGGTTCGATTGCCTTTTTGATCACTTCAGATGAAGAAGGGCCATTCATCAATGGCACCACTCGCGTAGTCGATACGTTAATGGCGCGTAATGAGCCAATTGATATGTGTATCGTCGGTGAGCCATCGAGTACATTAAATGTGGGCGATGTGATAAAAAATGGCCGTCGTGGCTCAATTACAGGCGATCTACAAATAAAAGGGATTCAAGGACACGTTGCTTATCCTCACCTTGCCAATAACCCGATTCACCAAGCCTTGCCAGCGTTAGCCGAACTTGCGGCAATAAAATGGGATGAAGGGAACGCTTATTTCCCACCGACCAGCTTCCAAATTCCAAACTTGCAAGCTGGCACGGGAGCATCAAACGTCATCCCCGGTGAGTTTGACGTGCAGTTTAACTTCCGTTTCAGTACAGAGTTAACCGATGAAGAGATCAAGCGCCGCGTGCATTCTATCTTAGATGCCCATGGATTGGATTATGAATTACGCTGGACATTAAGCGGCCAACCTTTCTTGACCGATACGGGCTCATTACTGACTGCCGTCGTTAAAGCCGTCGATGAGGTGAACCACAAATCCCCAGAGCTATTGACGACAGGGGGCACATCTGATGGACGCTTTATTGCCCAGATGGGCGCACAAGTGGTCGAACTTGGTCCTGTTAACGCGACAATTCATAAAGTTAACGAGTGCGTTAAGATTGCCGATTTAGAGAAACTGACGGATATGTACCAAAAAACCCTAGAGAATTTATTGGTGTAACCCATGACTCCAGAGCAGTTGACCGGACAAACCGACTCCCATTTAACATCAGTGCTGATTGGGCAGAAATCTTTCTTGGTTCACCCCGGGGTGATCCAAGATTTGCTCGCTCTAAAGCAAGCGGCTGACGATGCTGGGTTTAATTTCCATATCGCCAGTGGGTTTCGTGATTTTGAACGCCAATTGAACATCTGGAATCGGAAAATGTCAGGGCAAGCCGCATTACTGGATAATAACAGCCAACCGCTAAACCCTGCTCAGTTAAGCGAAGAACAAAAGATATTCACGATTTTGCGCTGGTCAGCGCTGCCCGGTAGCAGCCGCCACCATTGGGGGTGTGACTTTGATGTTTTTGATCGCAAAGCATTACCGACAGGTGTCATGCTCAAGCTTGAACCGTGGGAATATCTCTCAGGCCACCAAGCTCCTTTTTATCAATGGATGAAAAAGCATTTACCTAAGTTTGGTTTTTTCTTCCCCTACCAAGGAAAGAAAGGCGGTGTTGCGTTTGAACCTTGGCATATTAGCCACAAAACAGCGGCTAAAGACTGCCTTGACCTGTTGACGCCAAGCGTATTGGCGACACAGCTTGAAAACATGCCGCTCCTAGGTGTGTCGACGGTACAAGAGAACTTAGATCGGATCTACACTCAGTACATTGTTAACATCAGCCAACCGGAGTCCTGATATGGAATTCATTACCAACCCTTGGGTTATCACTATTGTAATCTTAGCGGTGTTTATCGGTAATATTGCCGCGCTGAAATACACGGCTAACATGAAATTTGGCTTGAAAGGGAAGAAGAGTGATCTGGATAAACTCAACGAACTTGATAAGCACGAAGACTCAGATTCAGAGCAAAAATAAAGGGACTTTCGTCCCTTTGTTTTTCATGGATTCGTCATCACAATTACTGACGCTCGGCAATCGCCGACAGTACAGGCACCATATCTTTCAATAGCTCCTCTTCCACCGGCTTGCCGGCTGAATTGGTCACATTGATCGAGGTACGGTTACCTAAATCACCTAATAAGAAGGTGTAAGTTCCACTTTTCAGCGAGATCGGTTTCACGCCAATGTCTTGCCAAAAGGCGTCATCTGGCGCGGAGTATTTCGCTTTTATTGTACCTTGAGATTGGTTGCGCTCTTCGAGCGTAAAACCGAACTGCGGCATAAGATTAGGCAAACGTTGCCACAGAACATCGTAAGAGGTACGAGCAATAATTACAGGGAAACCACTACGGTCACTGCCCATAGTAATGGGGATCTGTTTAACCAACTGTTGAGCTTTACGTGCTGCTTCTTGACGTAGATCGGTATCGTAACGAGCCGTGACCAAATTGGTCATGAACGCATTATAACGCTCTTTATTTGTGGCACTCACTGGCATCTCTTTGCCACCTTCACGCCAACCAGTCAATGAAATCTTAAAGCCAAAACGATTATTCGCCATCACCCGTGAGATTTGGTAGCGGCTACCAATCTCAACTTCTTCATCTTCGGAAACCCAAGTCACCCAATCAGTATCAATCTGGTTTTCACTTTGTGCAGCGATACCAATATTTCGCTCTTTAAGCATGGCTAACGCAGTTTGCCACACCTTGTCGGCTTCCTCTTGCTTGATCATCCATAATGTCACTTCACCATTTTGGCGCTCGGCACGCGCGCCAGGGATCAATTCTAATACTTGTTGAGGAGGACGAATATCCACAGTACGGCCAATGCCACCTTGGAAGTCACCTTCAGGGATCTGGTAATTAGGGTAAAACTGCGGAGTGGCTCCTTCAGGAAGTTGCCACTCTTTTAGAGCCGGGGTTTCTAAATAAGCAAAATCATCTTTTGCTTGGCGACGCTGAGAAGCGTTACCAGCACATGCGCTTAAAACAAAAACAGCTAGTGAACTGATAACTAGCTGATGAGTAAATTTCATTCAAACTCCTAGACTGCCGAGGAAAAAGCCTCGGCACAATATTGAATCGATTTAGAAGATACAAGCTTCGGTCATGGCTTGGGCAACCGTTGAACGTACAGGTTCAGACAGTTCAGTCAAAGGTAGACGTAGATCACCATTTGTAATCAATCCCATTTTGTGAGCAGCCCATTTCACTGGGATCGGGCTCGACTCAACAAACAGACCTTTATGCAAAGGCATTAAACGTTGATTAATAAGCTCAGCCTCGTCGAATCGGCCTTCTAATGCTAAGTGCATCATCTGCGCCATATCTTTAGCGGCAATATTATTCGTCACCGAAATAACACCTTGTCCACCTAATTTAACGAACTCCAAACCCGTCGCGTCATCGCCACTTAATAAAATAAAGTCTTTTCCACAAAGCTCACGATGCAGAGCCACTCGGCCCAAATCACCTGTTGCATCTTTCAAAGCGACAATCGTTTTAATTTCAGCAAGGCGAGCGACCGTTTCAGGACGCAAATCCACCGCTGTACGGCCTGGTACATTATAGAGAATCTGAGGGATATCAGTCTCTTGAGAAATTGCTTTGTAGTGTTGAAATAAACCTTCTTGGGTTGGTTTATTGTAATAAGGAGTCACACTTAAACAGCCAGCAATACCTGTGTTATTTAATAAACGACTAAACGTTACCGCTTCATGAGTAGCATTCGCACCCGTTCCCGCAATCACAGGAATACGTCCTTCGGCAAACTCGACGGTTTTTGCGACAACTTTGACATGCTCTTCAACGGTAAGCGTGGCAGATTCACCCGTTGTTCCGACGGCAACAATGGCGTCAGTTCCGGCTGTCACGTGAAAGTCCACCAGCTTCTTCAAACTAACAAAATCAACCTCACCATCATGATTAAACGGTGTAATGAGCGCTACGATACTTCCTGAAAACATGTCCATCTCCCTAATTTGTTACTTTCTGCATGGTACTGTAAGGCGATTGAAAAACACAAGGGATTAAATTCGCTTAATCAGCCCATTTGGATGAATATTTATCAGATGTTAGAGGTTTAACAAACAACATCAATTAAGGGCAAACTTTATAGCGGATCTGAATATGCCGATGTCAACAACACGTTATTTTCAAGACGGAGTTCTTAAAAAGCTATTCCACCACCGTTCCTCTATAATTTAACTGTGATAACATGCCCAAAACGATAAAAGTGAAGCGATATTATGACTCAGCATCTAGTGATCACTGCTGTAGGGACAGACCGCCCTGGTATCTGTAATGAAGTGGTACGTTTAGTTACGCAATCAGGCTGCAATATCATCGATAGCCGAATTGCTTTGTTTGGCAAAGAGTTCACGCTCATCATGCTGGTCTCTGGCAATACAAACCACATCACCCGAGTAGAGACAACCTTACCTTTATTAGGCCAACAACATGATCTCATCACCATCATGAAACGTACATCACCTCATGATTATCAAGATAATGCCTATACGGTTGAAGTGTTTGTTGAGTCTGAAGACAAAATTGGCCTAACAGAGAAATTCACTCAATTTTTTGCCAATCGTAATATTGGTATGGCTTCACTGAGTGCGCAGACGATTCATAAATCGAAGTTACGTCTTGATCACGACCAATTTCATATTGCCATTACCGCCAGTGTCGATTCAGGGTGTAACTTAATGCAACTACAAGAAGAATTTGACAGTTTATGCAAGACACTGGATGTACAAGGTTCGCTCAACTTTATAAAAAACAGTCAATAAAAAAGGAAGAATAATGAAAACGCTTACTGCAGGCACGCCAGCACCTGCTTTTTCACTTTTAGATCAAGATGGAAATACCGTTTCCCTTGCTGATTTCTCAGGGAAAAAGGTGTTGTTCTACTTTTATCCTAAAGCCATGACACCAGGTTGTACTGTTCAGGCTCAAGGCCTTCGAGATGTAAAAGCAGAACTCGACGCTCACAACGTGGTGGTACTCGGAGTCAGCACTGATCCCGTGAAGCGTTTAGGAAAGTTCATTGAACGTGATCACTTAAACTTTACTTTATTATCCGATGAAGACCACGTGGTTGCTGAGCAGTTCGGCGTATGGGGTGAGAAGAAGTTCATGGGCAAAGTTTATGATGGCCTACACCGGATTAGCTTTTTAATTAACGAGCAAGGTATCATTGAACAGGTTTTTGATAAATTCAAAACCAAAGATCACCATGAAGTGGTACTTGATTATCTAAACGCCCAATAATCAAAACTCGACTGAAATAAAAAATGCCAGTTCTTAATACTGGCATTTTTGTAACACGGCTAATCAAAAGTTGATGTGTAATTACACAATGAACTTATTGAGCAGAGCATCTTGCTCACGAACGTTTTCCGTTTGAACCTGCATTGCGATATTGGCTTCTTCAGCAGATTGTGCCACTTGCGTCGACAAATCTTTAATCTTCACTGTATTGGTGTTGATCTCTTCAGCCACAAGGCTTTGCTCTTCTGCCGCAGATGCAATTTGGATATTCATGTCCGAAATCACTTGTATCGCATCACGAATACGGTTCAATGCCGAATTTGCCGTTTTCGCTTTATTCACCGCATCAACAGCCGTCGTTTTACTTTCATTCATAGCTGAAGAGACGGAACTCGCTCCTGCTTGTAATTGCTCAATCATACTGCGAATTTCGGTGGTCGATTGCTGAGTGCGCTGAGCTAGTGTACGCACTTCATCAGCAACAACGGCAAAACCACGGCCAGATTCACCCGCTCGAGCCGCTTCAATCGCCGCGTTTAAGGCAAGCAAGTTAGTTTGATCAGCAATGTCATTAATCACTTTCAAAATAGTTTCAATATTTGCCGTCGCGGACTCTAGGCCTTTCACCTCTTCCACCGCTTGGTCAATGCGGGCCGATAAATTGTCGATCGACAATGTCGTTTCACTGACCACACTGGAACCATCTTGCGTTGCTTCATCGGCTTCTTTCGCCGCTGCTGCTGCACCTTGCGCATTATTGGCAACTTCTGTCGATGTCACTGCCATTTCGTGCATTGCAGTGGCTAGTTGCTCTAACTCTTGTAACTGGGTGCGCATCGCTTCTGCTGACTCATGAGCACCTTGCACCGTGAGCTCTGTGCCACGCATGATCTCTTCACCAATCGCTTTTGATTGCGTGATCTGCTTTTGCAGCGTCTCAGTAAAGGTATTAAACCCTGATGCGAGTTGAGCAAACTCTTGGTCCGTATTGGTATCCAAGCGTTTGGTTAAATCCCCCTGCCCTGAGGCGACATCTTGAATCGCTTCATTGAGCACACCTAATGGACGCATTAACACTTTAATCAGTAGCGTCAAGCCAATCACACTCAACACAAGCCCAATTAACGTATAGATAATAGAGCTATTGCGTAATACGCCAATCGCATTGAAGGCGATGGATTCATCAACAATCGCACCGATGTACCAGTTCTCACTTGGAATATGAGTGAAGCTGACGAGATAACGGGTACCATCAATTTCAATCTGTTGGTCCCCCTCTTTCAGAGTCACTTGCGGTAAATAAGTCGATAACTTCTCACCATTATTTTTGGTATCAGGGTGAGCAATCGTCGCTCCGTCACCTGAAACGATAAAGAGGTAACCCGCATCGAATAAATTAATAGAGTTCACCAATTCAGCTAAACCCGTCAATTCCATATCGTAGAACATGGCACCAGAGAATCGACCTTGATCGTAAATAGGCGTACCAATAGAAATGATCACATTTTTGGTAGAAATATCGACATACGGCGCTGTAACGATAAGTTTTTTCGATGCTTTAGCATCCACAAACCAAGGGCGCTTGCGAGGATCGTAATCGGCGCTTGGCTCCCAACCGTCATCATTCTCCACCACTTTGCCATCGGATTCATACCCTAACCCTATGGCTAAAAAGCTTTTTTTCAACTTCGGTTTTTCAAGAATGTTTTTAACGTAATCCCGGTTGAGCGGATCAAGCTCAATCACTTCAGTCGTCGATTGAGCCAAGGTTTTTTTACTTTCCATTTCAGAAACAATGGTGTTTTTGACCCCAGCTTCCATTTCACTCAGACTTTTTGTAACTAGGGATTCTATTTCCGAGCGCACAATGCTCAGTTGCTGAATGGAAATAAGCGAGACGGTAACAAGCAGAAGTGCAGAAGAAGCTGCAACTATTTTTTGGCTAAACTTCATAAGTATCCCTCATTGATGCCAAATTAATTATCATTGTTGTGGTTATAGTTAGTTATCGCCAAGTTACAAAAAATCTATAGCTTTTTTACACATCCACTTAGTTCAGTCTAATCAATATTTACTATTTGGCAAAAAAAAAAGCCTAAAACGATTACGGTTTAGGCTTCCTTAGAGATTCTGTTTACTCTCTATTTTTTATTTATAATTCAGTGATTTTAGGGTGATTCAGCCTCAACAACAGGTTCATCAGTGCTGGGCAAAGCATGCCATACTGCTTTTACTAGAGTGGCAAGAGGAATTGCAAAAAATACGCCCCAAAACCCCCATAGCCCACCAAAGACTAACACCGCGACAATGATAGCAACGGGATGTAGATTAACGGCTTCAGAAAATAGAACGGGAACCAATACGTTGCCATCCAAAGCTTGGATGATGCCATAAGCAATTAATAATGTGTAAAACGGCGGAGTCATGCCCCATTGGAAGAGACCGACGATGGCAACTGGCACCGTCACAGCGGCCGCGCCAATATAAGGAATCAAAACCGATAGGCCCACAGCCACAGCAAGTAACACCGAATAACGTAAATCAAGAATGGCGAAAGTGACGTAACTGATACTACCAACAATCAGTATTTCTAACACTTTTCCACGGATGTAGTTTGAGATTTGTTGGTTCATCTCTTGCCATACTTTAGCCGCGAGTTTACGGTTGCGTGGCAATAACCCACTGGTCATTCGCAGCATTTCATTCTTATCTTTCAATAAAAAGAAGACCAGCAACGGCACTAGAATGAGATAGACACCCAAGGTGGCCAAACTCACAAGAGAAGCAAGTGACCCTTTAACGACACTTTCCCCCATACCTAAAGCCTGGTTCTTCGCATTGCTTATCACCGACTCAACAATCTGTAAGTTATCGAGTTCAGGGTAACGTTCAGGAATACTCAAAATAAAGCTTTGCAACCCTGCATACATGTTAGGAATGTCATTGATTAAATTACCAACCTGTTTCCAAATGGTTGGTACTAAACCAAAGATAGCCAGCAGCATCAAACCGACAAATAGCAAAATCACCAAAATTACGGAAACGGACCTAGGAAGCCCAAAACGGCGCAATTGCATTACTGGCCACTCAAGTAAATACGCCAGCACAATGGCTACAAGCAGCGGCGCAATCAAATGGCCGAAGAAATATATCGTTACAAAACCAAAAAACAGAATAGCAACCAGACTAACGGCATGAGGATCAGAAAAGCGTCTTTGATACCAACGAGTTACCATTTCAAACATTTAATCGAGTTCCTTAATTACTTTTAGCCAAAAATAGCCGGGTGACGTGTTCCACTGGCAACGAAAGCCATGAGCAGACAAATATTTTTCTATATCCTGTCCTGAGCTGACGTCGTTAAGCCAAATGTCTAATACCTCACCCAAAACCAATTGAACAGTGTGACGCTTCGCAAGTAATAAAGCCATCGGACAACGCTGCTGGCGTAAATCCAGAATATTTGGTTCCATTCTTCTGCTCAATGCTTAATATAGGCCTGCCATTGTATCGAGTTTTGACTGGCATGCCAGTGTTTATCGATACTCAAACACCGGCTGGCTTACTCTTATCTCTCTACAATTTTTGGCCGCTATTTTGAGTTGGAAACCAATTCACACATTCAATGTCATACAGACAAGAAGATCACGGAATATCACTGACAAATATGAAGTTTAAACGCGCTCGATCCTTACTTTGCCTCTGTATTACTGTGGCGATAAACGCCCCTTCCTTGAGCTATGCCGACACCATAGAGCTACCGGACATTGGGACAGTAGCAGGTTCGACCTTGACGATTGATCAAGAGCTTATTTATGGTGATGCTTATATGCGCATGCTGCGTAACAGCCAGCCTATCGTCAATGATCCGGTGATCAACGAGTACATCGATAGCCTAGGGCATAAATTGGTTGCCAATGCCAACGATGTAAAAACGCCGTTCACCTTTTTTATGATCCGCGATCGCAATATCAATGCGTTTGCCTTCTTTGGCGGTTATGTTGCGTTGCACTCTGGGTTGTTTTTGCATGCACAAACAGAAAGCGAACTCGCTTCGGTTCTTTCGCACGAAATTGCCCACGTCACGCAGCGCCATTTAGCACGCAGTATGGAAGACCAAGCCAGACGCTCACCAGCAACAATCGCCGCATTGGCAGGCTCTTTGTTACTGGCCATTGCGGCACCTGAAGTGGGCATTGCCGCCATTACCGCCACCACCGCAGGCAGTATGCAAAGCCAAATAAACTATACGCGCAGTAATGAAAAAGAGGCTGACCGATTTGGTATTGCAACGCTAGCCAAGGCGGGGTTTGATGCCCAAGCCATGCCAAGGTTTTTTGGCCGCCTCGCTGATGAATATCGTTACGCTAGTAAACCGCCACCGATGTTACTAACCCACCCGCTGCCAGAAGATCGTATTACCGACAGCCGTGAGCGCGCCCAACACTACCCGCCTATGCGCCTTCAACCTTCATTGGATTACCATTTAGCACGCTCGCGAATTGTTGCTCGCTATGCTGGGATTGATAATGAAGCCGCTCTTGATTGGTTTAAGCGTGCGGAGAAAAAAGAGAGTGCGACTCTCGCGCCAGCCTTCCAATATGGCAAAGCCTTGGTTTATCTCGATAGCAAGCAATTTGATAAATCAGAGGCGATTTTATCAAAGCTGGTTGCACAAGACCCAACAAACAATTTCTATCTTGATGCGATGGCCGATCTCGATATCGCTCTAAATCAAGCGGCCAAAGCCCAAACCTTGCTAGAGAAGGCGCTCAAACAGAAACCGAACAATCCAACCTTAACAATTAACTACGCCAACAGCTTGTTAAAACAAGATAAATTGTCTGATGCCATTCGGGTATTGCAGCGCTACACCCATGACAACCCTAATGATACCAACGGTTGGCATTTGCTATCAGAAGCGAATATCGGCATTGGCAATAGCCAAGAAGATCTCGCCGCGCGAGCGGAGCTTCTAGCGCTCAAAGCTAATTGGAATAAAGCGATTCAATATTACACTCAAGCAAGTCAACTCGCCGAACTTGGCAGCTTAGAACAAGCTCGCTACGATGCACGCATTGACCAATTGATGGTGCAACGAGACCGATTCTTATCACTCCAATAATCACAATACAACGAGGAGAAGTTATGTCAGTCGTGATTTATCACAACCCTAAATGCTCAAAAAGTCGTGAAACTCTGGCACTGCTAGAAGACCGCCAGTTAAAGCCACAGATCATCAAATATTTAGACCAAGCGCCAACCATCGAACAGTTGAAAACCTTGTACGCTCAACTCGGGCTACAACAGGTTCGTGATATGATGCGCACCAAAGAAGATCTCTATAAAGAACTTGGCCTAAGTGATAATGCACTTACTGATGATCAACTATTTTCAGCCATGGCCGCGCACCCTAAGTTGATTGAGCGTCCCATTGTTGTCGCCAATGGTAAAGCGCGCCACGGCCGTCCACCAGAGCAGGTACTTGAGATTTTATGAGTATTAAAGTCGTCGTACTTTATTACAGCAGGCACGGTTCAACGCAAGCACTGGCACGGCAAATCGCACGCGGAATTGAAGCACAAGGCGCGACAGCGCTCTTGCGCACCGTTCCGGCGCTAGACAATCATGCAGAGCAAACGACCGATCCCTACCTGACTCTGGATGAGTTAAAGCAATGTGATGGTTTGGCTTTTGGCAGCCCAGTCTGGTTTGGCAATATGGCCGCGCCACTGAAGCACTTTTGGGACCAAACGACCCCTTTATGGATTAGCGGCGCATTAATTGATAAACCCGCTTGCGTGTTTACTTCTTCATCCTCTTTGCATGGCGGCCAAGAGAGTACGCAACAGAGTATGATGCTGCCACTGATGCATCATGGCATGTTAATCGTTGGCATCCCTTATTCAGAGCCTGCACTGCATACCACAACCTCTGGAGGCACGCCATATGGTGCAAGCCATGTCGCAACACACTCGCCACAACTCACTACGCACGAAAGTGAACTGGCTAAAAATTTAGGAAAACGGCTGGCAATGCTAGCCAGCCGATTAAAGGACAGATTATGACGGCAGAAATGATGCCAAGCACCAAGCAGTACCGATGGCTAGCTTTACTGAGTAACTTATCCCTAATTATATGGGTGGTTTTATGGCAATTCTCGCTCTCTCCTCACCCTCATCTTAATCATGTTGCATTGGCCATTGCATGGGTTATCCCACTGCTTTTACCATTACCGGGAATTTTGGCCGGAAAACCCTACACTCACGCCTGGGCCAACTTTGTTTTAATGCTCTACTTTCTACACGCATTGACGCTGATTTATGTTGATGGAGGGGAGCGCTGGTTAGCGGTAGTGGAACTGCTACTGACATTTGCCGCTTTTGTCGGTAATACCTTGTATGCTCGCCATCGAGGTAAAGAGCTCGGACTGAAACTCAAGCGTCTATCTGAAGTCGAAAAGCAAGAGAAAGCCAATTTTACCCACGATAATCAACCATAGAGTCAATCCATGACAGGATTGCCTATTCTTCTCATGCAAAAAGAGCCCTGATGGGCTCTTTTTGATTATCTCAGCATTTGTTCAAGGGGTGGCTGAGTACTTTACGCTTGCCACTCAAAAGAGAGCACTCGCTTCACAGGTTCAGTGATGGCCTGAGATAATGACGGTTCAGTTGTGACTTGCAAAGAGCCTGACTCCACAGCAGAATCATCAACCTCTGCTGCTGGGGTAAGCTGTATTGGCACACTCTCTGGCTGTGGGTCGTCAATTTTAGCGACTTTGCCCATGCGTAGCACTTCTTGCTCAAACTCGGACTCTGAAGCCAACAAATGCACTTCGAAAGTGATTTCCTCACCTTGAATCTTGAGAATGTCCAAAGAAGCAACAGAGCTTAAGCGCTTCAACTTATTCTCCAAGGTAAAGAAATCCATTGCATCATCAATCGGGCTAAAACGAGCAAGCAGCGAAGAAGAGGATTCACTGGCCACGATAACCGAGCTCTTTCTTGCATAGTAATCACTCAATTGATCGACCATTTGTTCAATGGCATCGTCACCAGACGCTTGACCAGACAGTGGCGCTTTCGTGGCTTGTGTCATTTGAGCGGCGGGTTGATCATACAAACTCCAACGCACACCATTACTTTGCACTCTGACCACCAACACAGCATCGGTTGGATAACGTTGGCTAGCCATACTGATAGGCTGCACGAAACCGCCCCACAAATCCGATACTTCCACACCGGTAATATCATCAAAATCACCCACAGGCACTGTGATAGGCAAACCGCGAGTTTGAGTCGCGCCTTTAAGCTGTTTTAACGTACTCGTGTCAGAATGCTCCCAAGCGATACTGCGGTCATAACCTGACTCTTCAATCAACCAGACTAAAACATTAGCTCGGTTTTCAGGCCAAAATGGTAATTGAGCTTGAGTTAATAATGTGCGGATATGCGGTGCGCTAAACCCCATGACAATCGAAGATTGCGCCCCATTTTGACCATAACTGATTTGCGCTAAATATTGCGAATTCTGCCTTAAAGCTTTTTGAATCACCTCATTGTTCACCGCATTCCTATCACCCGAAGCTCGAACAATCACTTCGCTCATCCCTTTGATACGAGCATTCGCGTCGGCATTGTCTTGCTGTTGATCAATCACGACTTCGGTATGGTATAAGTCGACCTTGGTTAAGGCATAAGCAGGGAGAGTGAGTAAGCTCATCACCAACATAGCTAAATAGCGCATACTGTTCCTATGATCTGTTTTGTGAACGTCGATGATAAGCAACTATCCGGTCCGCGGCAAGGAATCCACGGCAGAGTTCGGTGATAATTTCATCAACATTTGTGACTTTATTTGATCTAGTTTCAATGGCAATCGTTTGCAAAAGTGATAGAATCCCGCGAATTTTTATTTTGCTTCAGGGAAATCATGATGAAAAATGCCATCCAAGGCGCACAGATGCTCTTCGTCGCATTTGGTGCGCTGGTTCTTGTCCCGCTGTTAACTGGGCTTGATCCTAACGTTGCACTATTTGGCGCCGGTGTCGGTACCCTTTTGTTCCAACTTATTACTCGCCGCTCTGTCCCCATCTTTCTTGCTTCTTCTTTTGCCTTTATTGCACCGATTATGTTTGGCATCCAAACTTGGGGCGTTGCCTCGACGATGGGCGGTTTAGTGGCCGCTGGTTTTGTCTACATACTACTGGGAGCGATCATCAAAGTCCGTGGCGTAGAAATCATCCACAAAATTTTACCTCCTGTAGTCGTTGGCCCGGTGATCATGGTGATTGGCTTAGGCCTTGCGCCTGTTGCTGTAAACATGGCGCTAGGTAAAACTGGAGATGGTTCGGTACAACTGATTAGCTCAGATGTAGCGATGTGGATCTCTTGCGTTTCACTGTTAACCACCATCACGATTAGCGTTTTTGCCAAAGGTTTTCTCAAACTGTTGCCGATCTGCGGCGGTATTTTTGCAGGCTATCTTTTGGGCCTCTATTTTGGTGTAGTGGATTTTACTCCTGTTACGCAAGCGGCTTGGCTGTCAATGCCGAACTTCACTTTCCCTGAGTTCAACATCAACGCGATCTTGTTCATGATCCCAGTTGCAATTGCTCCGGCAGTCGAACACGTGGGCGATATGCTCGCGATCTCAAACGTCACTGGAAAAGATTACATCAAGAAACCTGGGCTACATCGCACCATTGCGGGTGACGGTGTTGCCACCATCGCAGCCTCGATGCTGGGTGCGCCACCAAACACTACGTACAGCGAAGTGACGGGTGCCGTAATGCTGACGAAAGCCTTTAATCCAGTAATCATGACTTGGGCTGCGATCACCGCGATTGTATTAGCATTGGTTGGTAAGCTGGGCGCGCTACTACAAACCATTCCAATTCCCGTAATGGGCGGCATTATGATTTTGCTGTTCGGTTCAATTGCAACGGTTGGCCTAAACACACTGATTAAAAATCATGTCGATCTTCACAAGTCTCGTAACTTAGTGATTGTGGCAGTGACATTAGTGTTTGGTATCGGCGGCATGGCCTTTGGTATCGGAGAGTTTAGCCTACAAGGTGTTAGCTTATGCGGTATCGTAGCCATTATTCTAAACTTGATCCTTCCTAATGACTTAGGTGAAAACCATGTGGTGGATAACGCCCAGATGGAAGAAGAGATCAAACTGAAGAACTAATTTTGCCAGTCAATCCGGCCTCAATTGAGGTCGGATTTTCATTCTCTATTCTTGGCACAATTCAACAAACTCACCTCGCGTTAATAACGCAAGATCGCTCGGTGCCAATTCAATCTCTAAACCGCGCTTACCTGCACTGACACAGATGGTCGATTGATCTTCTGCGCTGAGATGAATGAAGGTCGGTAGTGCTTTTTTCTGCCCAAGCGGGCTAATACCACCTACCACATAACCTGTGGTTTTTTGCGCTATGTCTGGATTAGCCATTTCCGCTTTTTTCGACTTAGCCGCTTTGGCCGCACGCTTTAAGTTTAATTTTTGATCAACAGGAATAATCGCGACAGCGAGATTTTTCGGCTCGCCATTTAAGCAAAACAGCAGTGTTTTAAACACTTTTTTCGGATCTTGTCCCAAAACCTCAGCCGCTTCTAAACCATAACTGCTGTGATTAGGATCATGTTGATATTGATGGAGAGTGTGAGGAATTTTTTTCTTTTTCGCCAAATCAATCGCAGGTGTCATCGTGCTTATCTCAAAGTAACCGTTAGTGCCAATAAAAAAGCGATGCCTAAGCACCGCCTTTAGTTAAAATGATTGCTCACAATGAGTCAAACTCTTTATCGCGCTATCACTTATAGACAATTTCGCCCGCTGGCGCATATTGGTTCACATCAATTGGACTGTGTGCTTCGAGGTAATCTTTCAATACTTCCGCGTCCACAAACCCCGTATTCACATAACCTGGATGATCGGAGATTTTTGGATAACCATCACCACCTGCTGCATTGTAGCTAGGCACGGTGAAGCGATACGTTTCGTCCAAACGGAGCTGCTTATCACCAATAACGACGTTCGATACCTTACCATTGGCCACTGTCATCGAAATCCCCGCGAATTGTACATAAGCGCCAGAATCAACAGGTTTGGTCGCCACTTCATTGAGGTAATCCAACACTTCAGCCCCGGTCATATCGGTATAAGTGAGAATATTGGCAAAAGGTTGTACTTTGAGCACATCTTTATAAGTGATTTTTCCTGCATCAATCGAATCACGCACGCCGCCAGAATTCATCACCGCAAAGTCGGCTTTTGCGCGTTCCATATGAGAAAGTGCAATCAAACGACCTAAATTGGTTTGTTGGAAACGCACAACGTTGCGATCCCCTTCTAACTTACCATTACTTTGTGCAATGACTACATTCAGTTTCGCTTGACCTTGCTCTTGATATGGACGCAAGAAGCTAAGCATTTCTGAATCTTCAGCGATTTGATCTTGAATCAGTACGCGCTTACTCTCGCCATTCACGTTCACCTTTTTCTTCAGGTTTACAGGGATCAGATTGTAGCTCACCATGTTCAGTTGACCATTACGGAATTCGTAATCCGCACGGCCAACATACTTACCCCATTCATGCGCTTGCACTATATAAGTACCGTTTTGCATATCAGGCTTACATTCATCTCCCGGATGGAAGTTTTTCTTCACCACGTTAGGGCCTTCCATGCAGACAGGCTCTTGAGAGTGGCCGCCGACGATCATATCGAGAGAACCTTCATCCAAGTATCGTGCAAGCGCAACATCACCTGGTGCATTCACACCACGTTGACCATTTTCATAATGGCCCATGTGGGTAACGGCAAAAATAAGGTCCGGCTTTTCCGTTTTCCCAATTTCTGCGATCAGTTTTTTCGCTTCTTCTTTTGGATCTCTAAACTCAATACCACCAATATATTCAGGGTTGCCGATTTTAGCGGTATCTTCAGTCGTTAAACCGATAACCGCTATTTTCACGCCTTGTTTATCAAACATTTGGTAGGCTTGGAATAGACGTTTTCCGGTCGCTTTATCGTAAATGTTGGCCGACAGCATTGGGAAATTCGCCCACTCTTTTTGCTTAAACAGCACCTCGAGCGGGTTATCGAATTCATGGTTACCTAACGCCATCGCATCATAACCAATCTTGCTCATGCCTTTAAAATCAGGCTCTGCATCTTGCAGATCAGATTCAGGAACTCCGGTATTAATATCGCCACCAGAAAGAAGCAGTACGCTGCCGCCTTCAGCTTCAATATCAGAGCGAAGATCGTCGATCAGCGTTTTACGTGCCGCCATACCATACTCGCCATATTTGTTTTGCCAGAAACGACCGTGGTGGTCATTAGTGTGCAACACGGTGAGTTTATAAGTCGTATCTTCTTTCCACTCATGAGTGGGTTGAGTTGCGCAACCCACAAGGGCTGTAAGAATGGCCGCGCTGAGCGCTGTTTTTAGAATAAGACGTTGTTTCATTATCATACCTTTGAACTTGAAAAATCCACTGCTTGTGAGGGGGAGGTCATGGTCAACGTTGCAAACACAAAATCAAGCCATACCAATAAACTTGACCCAGTTTAAATTAACATCTCAAAGGTGACAGATTGATTTCATATTTATGTAGAATTGATCACTATAAAATCAATTCAAAAATGTAACGGTTGCCACAGGTTACACGTGAAATTTTAATGGATCACAGGCAATCGTTTTCTTTCCTAAACACGAAAAAATAAGGAAAAGTGAGCACTTAGACAAGATAAACAGGTTTGGGAAACATTCGATAAAATTTGACCACCTTGCGGTGGCCAAATTATGAGTGGTAGATCCAACAAAAAATCAGCGGATATCGATATGAGCAAAGCTCTTGATCAAATCATCTAACGCTTTCATTTGTGCAAGGAAAGGTTCAAGTTTATCCAAAGGCAGTGCCGATGGACCATCGCAACGCGCTTTATCTGGGTTTGGATGCGCTTCAATAAAAAGGCCCGCAATCCCGGCAGCAAGACCTGATTTTGCTAACTCAACTGTCTGTTCACGACGCCCACCAGAAGCTGCGCCAGAAGGGTCGCGCATTTGCAGTGAATGGGTCACATCAAAAATAATTGGGCTGCCGTTTGATACTTTTTTCATCACACCAAAACCCAACATATCAACGACCAGATTATCATAGCCATGGCAAGCACCACGTTCACACAAAATCACTTTGTCGTTGCCGCACTCTGCAAATTTTTCCACGATATTGCCCACTTGGCCAGGGCTCATAAATTGTGGTTTTTTCACGTTGATCACTGCACCTGTTTTCGCCATCGCTTCGACAAGGTCAGTTTGACGAGCAAGAAACGCTGGCAGTTGAATCACATCAACCACCTCAGACACAGGCTGAGCTTGAGCTTCTGTGTGCACGTCAGTAATAATTTTGACGCCAAAGGTCTCTTTTAACTCTTGGAAAATTTTCATTCCCTCTTCCAAGCCGGGGCCACGATAAGAGTGAACAGAGCTGCGGTTAGCTTTATCAAAAGAAGCTTTAAACACATAAGGGATGCCGAGTTTATCGGTCACTTTCACGTAATGCTCACAGATTTGCATCGCTAAATCACGGGATTCAAGGACGTTCATTCCAGCAAACAGAGTAAACGGTTTGTCGTTAGCAACGGGAATATCACCCACGTGGACGATTTTTTGTTCCATTTTATTCTCTCTCATTTAGCGGTTAATGCAGCGTAATAGCTTCAAAGCTTAATGCATTAACTTGATTTTTTAATAACTCAGCCGCCGGATCATTCGGACAATGATCAATAAAGTATTGATAATCGGATAAGGCAATTTGGTGACAATCCAGTTGCTGATAGATAAAGCCGCGATCGCGGATCTCATACGGATCATCAGGAACAAAAGTCAGCGCTAAATCAGTACAACGCAGCGCTAAGGTATAACGCTCTTCTCTTAATAGTGCGCTCTTTAGTAGTGCCAGCCAACGACCGATCACCGTCGGATTATCTGTCACTTCCAAATGACTCGATTTCAGCTTAAACAAGACCCCTTTATGCCCAACTAACCACGCTTGTAGTATATGTAATGAGACGGTTTCACCAGTAAAAGGGTTAATATAAATCGGTGATTCATCGCACCAATGCAACTGCAATAAAAACTGTGTGGGAAAGGTAATACCTTGTAAAGGAAAGCCTAGCTTGCGCGCAAAATAGAGCAACAGCGCACCTAAACTGACGGGAATACCTTTGCGGTGCTGCAATACTTTATCGATGAAGGCATTACGTGAATCAAAATAAGCCTCTCTGTCACCGCGAAAACCCCATTGTTGGTAAAACAGATGCAACAACGCTTCAAAACGCTGTTTTTCATCCTGTTCATCAGCTAACTCGTGTTTTGCTTGTGTAAGCAAACGGGCCAACTCTTGGCGTGCCCATTCATCCTCAGTTTCAGGATTGACGGCCTTGTTTAAGATCAGCGCCCCTTCCACCAATTCCATTGCATCAAAATCTTCATCGAACCATTCAAACATAATGCCGCTCGGATGCTGTTAGCCTAAAAATATAGCCGTTTTTACGATGGCGATTTTTCCCGCCATAGCAAGCCAACCTAATGCGCCCAAAAAAGCAAAGGTACGCAACAGCTTATTCCGACCCAGTTTGAGCGCAAAGAAGCCCAGCGCAATGTACGCCATCACACAGGTCAGCTTCTCAGTTAACCAAGGTGCGGCTGGGGTAAATGGGATAAAACCAGACATCACAATCAACGCAATACCCGATAACAACAACAGCGAATCGTTAATATGAGGAAAACGTTTCAAAAAAGGGTGTTGCAGCCATTTGGAATCCATCATCATCAAGGCATAACGTACCGACAACAATAGTGCACTGACCGCAATGGTCAGTAGATGAAAATGTTTTAATCCTTCGTACATGATGCTCTCTCTTCTGAGTGCGAATATTGACCCAGTGTCACTCGGTCATTACCCGCATAATCCTTTTCTGTCACTACATGGTGATAGCCGAGTGACTCAAATAACGCTCTGACTGCCGCCCCTTGATCATAACCATGTTCAAACAGCAGCCAGCCTTGTTGCTGCAAATAGTGTCGCGCATTCTCTGCAATGTGTTTAATGTCAGCCAAGCCTTTGTCTTTGGCCACCAGCGCACTTAAAGGCTCAAAACGTACATCCCCCTGCGTGAGATGGGGATCATTTTCTTCAATATACGGTGGATTGGAGACAATTAAAGCAAACTTTGTACCGAGCTTTAAAGGTTCAAACCAACTACCTTGTAAAAATGTGACATTGGTAATAGTTAAACGCTGCGCGTTTTCCAACGCTAAGGCTTGCGCTTCAGGGCGTAAATCGATACCGACCACATGACGTTCAGGTAACTCAGACGCTAACGCTAATGCTATCGCGCCAGTTCCTGTGCCTAAGTCCAAAATATCCCCTTGCGTCTGCTGGCTTTTTTCTAACGCAATTTCAACCAAACGTTCAGTATCCGGCCGAGGAATTAATGTCGAAGGCGAAACTTTCAGTGGCAGCGACCAAAACTCACGTTCCCCAACCAAATAGGCCACAGGCTCCCCCGTCACTCGACGCGTAATCAACGAGCAAAATTGCCGCGACTGCGTTTCGCTTAAGGTCTTTTCAGGCCAAGTCAGCAGATAAGAACGTGGTTTATCCAGTACATGGCAAAGCAGCACCGCTGCATCCACAGAAGGCGAATCACTGCCGCCTTCTTGGAGTTGAGCAATCGCGGCTTTCAACGCATCATCAATACGAGATAACGTCATGGGATCAGTGTTGATCGGCAAGAGCGGCAAGTTGGTCTGCTTGATATTCTTGAATGATTGGATCAATCAAGCTTTGCAGATCCCCTTCCATCACTTCATTAAGACGATAGATGGTTAAGTTAATACGATGATCGGAAACGCGACCTTGCGGATAGTTGTAAGTACGAATACGGTCGCTACGATCACCAGAACCCAGTAGGTTACGACGAGTATCGGACACTTCGGCTGCGCGCTTCGCTTCTTCCGCTTGTGCAATACGAGCGGCCAATACGGCCATCGCTTTGGCTTTGTTTTTGTGCTGTGAACGCTCGTCCTGACACTCAACTACCGTGCCTGTTGGTAAGTGGGTAATACGGATCGCAGAGTCGGTGGTGTTTACGTGCTGACCACCCGCGCCCGATGAGCGGAAAGTGTCAATTTTCAGATCGCTAGCTTTAATTTCTGGAATTTCGGCTTCAGGAATTTCGGGCATGATCGCGACGGTACAAGCGGAAGTATGCACACGACCTTGAGATTCCGTGGCCGGAACACGCTGTACGCGGTGACCGCCTGATTCAAACTTAAGCACACCGTAAGCGCCATCACCACTCACTTTAGCAATCACTTCTTTATAGCCGCCATGCTCAGCATAACTAGCGGACATAATTTCGATACGCCAGCTCATCTTCTCAGCATAACGGCTATACATACGGAACAGATCGCCAGCAAAAATACCCGCCTCATCACCGCCCGCCCCTGCACGAATTTCTAAAAAGCAGTTGCGATCATCGTTCGGATCTTTTGGTAGCAACAGAATTTGCAATTCATCAGTGAGACGTTCAATCGTCGCTTTGGCTATTTTGATTTCCTCTTGAGCCATCTCACGCATCTCGGCGTCTTCTTCTTTGGTCATCTCTTCTGCGGCAACCAAATCCTCTTGCGCTTGTTGGTAAGCTTGGAAGCATTTAGTGACTTCCTCAAGCTGAGAGTACTCTTTTGACAAAGTACGGAATTTGTTTTGATCACTAATTACGGTAGGCTCGCCAAGCAGGCGCTGAACCTCTTCGTAACGCTCAACAAGGGATTCAAGCTTAACTAAAATCGACGCTTTCATAGTTTCTTCTTTAATTCGGAGTGACGGATATTATCGAGGGTCGTCAAGACCCAAACTTTGTCTAATCACGGCCAATTTAGCCGGTTCACCTAACTCGGCAGCGCTTTGCAATGCTCGGGTTGGTGTGTGGATCAATCGATTGGTGAGTTTGTTACTTAACTCAAGTAACACTTTTTCAGGATCGCCCCCTGCAGCCAGTGCCTGCAAGCTTTTACTGAGCAATTCTTGACGAATTTCGTTGGCCGATTGACGGTATTCTCGGATGCTGTCTACCGCTTGCAAGGAGCGCATCCAGCTCATAAAGGCTGCGCTCTCTTCACTGACAATCGCTTCAGCTTGAATGGCTTCAACTTTACGCTGTTCCATATTGCTGTCTACAATCGACTGAAGATCATCAACCGTATACAGATAGGCATCGTTTAAATCCCCGACCTGCGATTCAATATCACGAGGCACGGCAATATCAATCAGTAACATGGGTTGATGGCGACGCACTTTAATCGCACTTTCTACCATCCCTTTGCCAATAATCGGCAGTGGGCTGGCGGTTGAACTGATGACGATATCCGCGTGGGCGAGGTAGTCAGGTATCTCATTGAGTGCAATCACTTCAGCGTCAAACTGCTGTGCAAGCCCCATCGCTCGCTCGCGGGTTCGGTTGGCAACTATCATGCGTTTACATCGATGGCTGGCTAAATGCTTCGCAACCAGTTCGATGGTTTCACCCGCCCCAACCAACATTACCGTTGAATCAGAGAGTGATTCAAAGATCTGCTTTGCCAACGTACAAGCAGCATAAGCCACAGATACCGCACTGCCGCCTATTTCAGTTTCGGTGCGCACACGTTTAGCTACCGAGAATGCTTTTTGAAACAGTTTTTCAATCGCTGAATCAGCCGCGTTATGCTCGCGAGCATCCGCATAGGCTTGCTTCACCTGCCCTAAAATCTGCGGCTCACCCAATACCAGTGAATCCAGACCACAAGCCACTCGCATCAAATGACGAATAGCGGCTTGTTCTTCGTGTACATACAAACTCGGTTTAAGATCTTCTGGATTCACATGATGGAACTGAGACAACCAATCGATTAACTTACTTTTGCTCGATGATTTTACATCACAATAAATTTCCGTGCGATTACAGGTAGAGACAATAACGCTACCTTGAACGCTGGAACTGGACGCAAGTTGTCGCAAGGCTTCTGATAATTTATCAGGACCAAACGCCACTTTCTCTCGCAGTTCTACCGACGCTGTATTGTGATTTATTCCAATAGCAAGCAAGGACATCTATAGAGGTTTCTCGGTTCAGGAAATGTAAATAGGAGCAGAATTTTACTTGATGCCCTGTTTTAATGAAAGGGCAACAGGGATTTGTTTTCCCGACTTCGTGATATCAATGATATAGTGAGGCGTTTTTACGGCCTTCACTGTGTAAATAATGGGCAGATATGACACGCGCAAATAGACTGATTTTAACTCTCCTCACTCTGCTAACACTCTTTGGTTGCACAAACTTACCCTCAACAAGGGTCGAGAGCGTCGGCTGGCAGCAACACCAACAGCAATTGCAAACGATCCGCGAGTACCAAGCCAGCGGAAAACTCGGCTATATATCACCACAACAGCGCCAATCCCTCAATTTTCATTGGCAAAAAAATGCCGACCATAGCCAGCTTCGTCTCTCAACATTTTTAGGGCAGACCGTCTTAAATCTCTCCATCTCGCCTCAGGGCGCCCAGGTCAAAACGTATGATGATCAAATTATCGATGCGCAGAATGCGGATGCTTTAGTTTACGAGTTAACTGGGTTATCGATCCCCATTGAGCAGCTACAAGATTGGCTGCTTGGGCTGCCAACCGAGGCGGATGGTTTTCAATTGAATCAAAATAATTTGTTGGCATCGTTAGATAAACAGCTAGGGCTTAGCCGCTGGCACTTGGAATATTTGAACTACCAAGCTTATCCCTTCGTCTCAACATCCGCTTCTTCCACTTCAGTGCCACTTCCGGCCAAACTGAAGCTGACTCAAGATCAAGTTTCATTAAACCTCGTCATTTCAAAGTGGACCTTAACGCCATGATTTGCACCCCAACCCACTGGCCATCACCCGCTAAGCTCAACCTTTTTCTGTACATTACCGGGCAAAGAGCCGACGGATATCATGAATTACAGACACTGTTTCAATTTCTCGATTTTGGTGATGAGTTAACCATTACCGCCAATCAGTCTGGCGAAATAACTCTCACACCAGCCATTGCTGGCGTTGCGCTACAAGACAACTTGATTTGGAAAGCGGCCATCGCCTTACAAAAGGCAAGTGGATGCCGCTATGGCGCGAACATTGAATTAAATAAAGTTTTGCCAATGGGCGGTGGCATCGGTGGCGGCTCTTCCAATGCTGCAACCGTGCTTGTTGCACTGAACTACTTATGGCAAACCAATCTAACACAGCAAGAACTCGCTACGCTCGGTTTAACACTCGGGGCGGATGTTCCCGTTTTTGTCCATGGCTTTGCCGCATTTGCTGAAGGCGTAGGTGAAAAACTGACCCAAACCGAACCAAAGCAAAAATGGTATTTGGTGGTTCGGCCTAATGTGAGCATTGCAACGAAAGATATTTTCACTCATCCCCAATTGATAAGGAACACGCCAAAACGAGCGCTAGCAACGCTTCTCGAACACCCTTACGAAAACGATTGCGAAAAAATTGTCCGAATGCTGTACCCAGAGGTTGATAAGCAACTTTCATGGCTGCTACAATACGCGCCGTCAAGATTGACTGGGACGGGATCTTGCGTTTTTGCCGAATTTTCTAGCAAAGTAGAAGCGGAAGCTGTCCTTGCCAAGCTCCCTGACACAGTCTTCGCGTTTGTCGCCTTAGGGTGTAACATTTCGCCACTGAAAAAGACTCTGGCTGAATACCAATTCGCCAACACCCGACCTATTTAAAAACTGGACGCAACCCTGAGGTTTCCACCGTGCCTGATATGAAGCTATTTGCTGGTAACGCCACACCTGAACTAGCCCAACGTATTGCTGAACGTCTATACATCTCTCTTGGTGATGCTACTGTTTCTCGTTTCTCCGACGGTGAAGTTGCAGTGCAAATCAACGAAAATGTTCGTGGTAGCGATGTATTTATTATTCAATCTACTTGTGCTCCTACTAATGACAACTTAATGGAATTAGTAGTGATGATTGATGCAATGCGCCGTGCTTCAGCAGGCCGTATTACTGCTGTCATCCCATATTTTGGTTATGCCCGTCAAGACCGCCGAGTGCGCTCTGCTCGTGTACCGATCACTGCAAAAGTTGTTGCAGATTTCCTTTCAAACGTTGGTGTTGACCGCGTTTTGACCATCGACCTTCACGCAGAACAAATCCAAGGCTTCTTTGACGTCCCAGTAGATAACATCTTTGGTACGCCGGTGTTGCTTGAAGATATGAAAGCGCGTGGGTTAGAAGATCCTGTTGTGGTTTCACCTGACCTTGGTGGCGTGGTTCGTGCTCGTGCGACTGCAAAAGCATTAGGTGATATCGACATCGCAATCGTTGATAAACGTCGTCCACGCGCCAACGTGTCTGAAGTTATGAACCTGATTGGCGATGTTGATGGGCGCGATTGTGTGATCGTGGATGACATGATCGACACTGGCGGCACTTTGTGTAAAGCCGCTGAAGCGCTGAAAGAACGTGGTGCAAAACGTGTATTTGCTTACGCAACGCACGCGGTATTCTCAGGTAACGCAGCGAAAAATATCAAAAACTCAGTTCTAGACCAAGTTATCGTCACAGACTCGATCACCCTATCTAAAGAGATGGCGGCAACCGGCAAAGTGACACAATTAACCTTGTCTAGCATGCTTGCTGAAGCGATTCGTCGCATTAGCAACGAAGAGTCTATTTCTGCCATGTTTAATTAAAACTCAGTTTATTTACTGATTTTTAAATACTTTTAAAGCACTTCATTGAAAAATGAGGTGCTTTTTCCTTTGTTATTTTAGCGCCTCGCACCCTTTCCCTTTTGTGTGCTATCATACCGCGCTTTTGATATTGCAAAGAGATCCTAACCTTGAGCCAACCAATCAAACTTCTTGTCGGGCTAGCGAATCCTGGTCCTGAATACGCCAAAACGAGGCACAATGCCGGCGCTTGGGTAGTAGAAGAATTAGCCCGAGTTCATAACGTCACCTTGAAAAACGAAGCCAAATTCTTCGGTTTCACCGGACGTATCGTGGTTAATGGTGAAGATCTGCGTTTATTGATCCCAACAACTTTTATGAATTTATCCGGTAAAGCCGTGGCGGCCATCGCCAAGTTTTACCAGATAAAACCAGAAGAGATCATGGTGGCACATGATGAACTAGACTTACCTCCCGGGGTTGCTAAGTTCAAAATGGGCGGTGGTCATGGCGGGCATAATGGCCTTAAAGACACCATCAGCAAACTCGGCAATAACAAAGAATTCTACCGCCTGCGGATTGGTATCGGCCATCCGGGGCACAAAGATAAAGTAGCAGGCTATGTTTTAGGTAAAGCACCCGCCAAAGAGCAAGAGTGCCTAGATGCCGCGGTTGACGAATCGGTTCGTTGCTTCGACATTTTACTAAAAGATGGTCTAACTAAAGCACAAAATCGCTTACATACGTTCAAAGCTGAATAAGGTTACAGTCATGGGTTTTAAATGTGGCATCGTGGGTTTACCAAATGTGGGTAAATCAACATTATTTAATGCACTAACTAAAGCGGGCATCGAAGCAGCAAACTTCCCGTTTTGCACTATCGAACCAAACACGGGTGTGGTTCCTGTTCCAGACCTTCGTCTTGATGCGTTAGCAGAAATTGTAAACCCTCAACGTATCCTTCCGACGACAATGGAATTTGTCGATATCGCAGGCCTAGTGGCTGGCGCGTCAAAAGGTGAAGGTTTAGGCAACAAATTCCTTGCAAATATCCGTGAAACAGATGCGATTGGTCACGTTGTTCGCTGCTTCGAGAACGAAAATATCGTTCACGTAGCAGGCAAAGTATCGCCAATTGAAGATATTGAAGTAATCAATCTAGAGCTTGCCCTTGCCGACCTTGATAGCTGTGAACGCGCCATTCAACGTCAAGCAAAACGTGCCAAAGGTGGCGATAAAGACGCTAAATTTGAAATCACCGTATTAGAGAAGCTACTCCCTGTATTAACGGAAGGTGGTATGGCTCGCACGGTTGAACTCTCAAAAGAAGAGCTAGCTGCCGTAGATTATCTCAACTTCTTAACGTTGAAACCAACCATGTATATCGCCAACGTGAGCGAAGATGGCTTTGAAAATAACCCGTACCTTGATGCTGTCAGAGAGTTTGCAGAAAAAGAGAACAATTCTGTGGTTGCTGTTTGCGCAGCCATTGAAGCTGAACTATCTGAACTTGAAGAAGAAGATCGCGCCGAGTTTTTAGCCGATTTAGGCATTGAAGAACCCGGTCTAAACCGCGTGATTCGTACCGGTTACGAACTGCTAACGCTACAAACCTACTTCACCGCAGGCGTAAAAGAAGTGCGTGCCTGGACGATTCCGGTCGGTGCGACGGCTCCGCAAGCGGCGGGTAAAATCCATACCGACTTTGAACGTGGTTTCATTCGCGCTGAAGTTGTGGGTTATGATGATTTCATTCAATATCGCGGCGAAAATGGAGCCAAAGAAGCGGGCAAATGGCGCTTGGAAGGTAAAGAATACATCGTAAAAGATGGCGATGTTATCCACTTCCGCTTCAACGTGTAAATAACTCGTTAATCCGCCATTAATACACCATTAAAGCCGACAGATTCTGTTGGCTTTTTTGTTTTTTTCTCAAAATCAACCTTAGCGACAAGCAAGGAAAAATCAATAAGCTTAATGATTTATTAACCGTTTTTGATCACAAACACGTCTCTTTGTTCAAAAAAAGTTCGAACGGTTGGTTTCAAAGAATTTATTCAAAAAAACTATTGACGCTCTAGAGCCATATCCGCATAATGCGCTCCGTTCTCGACATTAAGGCAAACTTAAAGAGAGAATAAAAATGGCTACGTAGCTCAGTTGGTTAGAGCACATCACTCATAATGATGGGGTCACAGGTTCGAATCCCGTCGTAGCCACCATTTCCTAAGTG
>NZ_NDIM01000352.1:0-8065 GCF_002241375.1 Vibrio sp. V19_P1S1T109
ATGTCAGCAGGCAATGGATATTAAAAATGCAGTTTTAAATAGGTAGATTACGGATAAATTCGCTATGATTATAACTAAAGGTGTTTCATAACAAGAAAAGCGGTGCAAGCTTAATCGTGTTTGAGTCAACCAAACTCCCCAGTTAGGAAAACATGAAACTGAAATCTGCGTTATTGATGATATTTTCTCGAGTGATGGCTGTATTGGCGCTGCAGCTTCCAGTCATTGCTTCTACGGCAGAAGTCGGTGAACCGCTCTCCAGCGAGCATGATCTTTCTCAACCTCTGCTTATTACAAGCTCAGCCAAGTGGAAACCGTATTCGTATATTAATAAGCAAGGAGAGCCTGCCGGAATCTTAGTCGATTATTGGAAAGTCGTTGCTGAGCAAAGCGGGTTCGATGTTGAATTTAAACTAGTAAGCTGGAACGAATCACTAGAGCTGGTTAAACATGGGCAAGCCGACGTTCATGCTGGTCTAATTCAATCACCTGAGCGAGATCTATTCCTCGATTTTGGACCTGAAATTATGGCGATCGAGACGCACGTATTCTTAGATCAACACTTACTCGGTACGGATTTTAACAAAATATTTTCAGGTGAAATCGATATTAAGGTTGGCGTTGTATTGGGTGGCTATGAGGCGTATTACGCAGCTCAATATTTACCTAAATTAAACTTGGTCTACTTTGCCACGAATGAAGATATGTTGTATGCCGCTTCCAGTGCAAAATTAGAAGGGTTTATTAGCGATTATCAAGTCGCTAATCTCTTTATGTTTACAGAAAATAGCCCGAAAAAATATGTGCCAGTTAAGTTTCTCTATTCTGAGCCGTTGCGCTTTGGGGTGAAAGAGGGCAATGACGTTCTTTGGCAGAAGCTCGCAAATGCGACAGATAAGGTATCTGATGCCTCTAAAATGCAGTTATTTAGTCGCTGGATCTACATGGAAACGGTTTACCCAAAATATTTTATCCCGATCATCATTAGCGTAGCTCTGATGGTTCTCTGTATTTACATCTTGATGTTAAGACGCGCAGTCATACATAAAACCATCGATTTAGAGAGAGCAAATCACTTGCTAGAGAAATTGGCGCAAACTGATGAACTAACAAAAATCAGTAATCGCCGACACTTCCAATCAAAGATAGCAGAATTGCAAGGAACTCCCGTCCCCTTCACCTTATTGGTGTTTGACATTGATAACTTTAAGCTAATCAATGATCAGTTTGGTCATGAAGTGGGTGATCAAGCCATTATTCATGTGGTTAGACATGTACAGAGAAAGTTATCCAATAATGACTTTATTGCTCGTTTAGGTGGAGAAGAGTTCGCCATTATTCTTACTCTCTATACCTTTGAAGAGGTCAAATTGAAAGCTCAATATATCTGTCAATCTGTCTATGAAAATCCAATGCGAGTAGCCAGTGATACCATCACGCTCAGTATCAGTTTGGGTGGCGCCTATTACGATCTTGTTCCTGATAAGGTCTCACTTACTGTTGCGGACAGTTTAATGTACCAAGCCAAGTCGGCGGGTAAAAATCGTGCTGTAGTTGTTAAAGTCGATCAATGTGCGGATTGATCATTCCAATTAACTTCATTTCGGCCATCTATTATCACTTGTCTCGCCCGAGGACAGTGTTTCAAGAAAAGCCATTCCAAGAAAAGTATGGATGATGTTTTTTGGCAACGAAATGACCTCGATTAATCATGAAATAGTGTGCTGGAATTCGACATTTCATGTCGCTAATGTGAGACTTTGTGCCCAAGTCGCGAAAGAGGGAATAAAGAGTATTGCTGCCGCTAATCGACATACACATTTTGATTTTAACATCGCAATACCTCACTGATCGAATCCGAAGGCTTAGCCTATCAGGTTCGGTGAAATTTCAAGAGGAAAAATCAAAAATTTGCAATTTTCATCGTTTCTTTTCTAAGTGAGATCTACTACTCCAAGATCGCATTGATCTTGTTCAATGCTCGGTTTTTATTGATCCAAATCAATACCCTAAGTTGGGAGTTTTCGTTAAATGCACCACAATATATTGTGTCAGTCGGATAATAAACTGCTCTATATAGTGTGTTTGTGGATAACTCTGTGAGTATGCTAGGGGTAAGGAGAAATGGTGAAACCTATCGTAATCAAACGTGACGGATCGAGAGCCCCGTTCAACCGTGATCGCATTCAATCTGCCGTGGAAAGTGCAGCTGAACATATTGATAAAGAGATCGCTATTTACGCACTCAATGTGGCGTTGGCGGTAGAACTGAAGCTCAAAGATTACGATGAAGTCCATATCGCCGAGATTCAAACCTTAGTAGAGAACGAGCTAATGCAAGGGCCCTATAAAGCATTAGCTCGTTCATACATCGAGTACCGACACGATCGTGATATCGCGCGTGAAAAGCAAAGTGCCTTGACGCAAGAGATTGAAGGCCTTATCGAAGAAAGTAATGCCGATCTGCTCAATGAAAATGCGAATAAAGACGGCAAAGTGATCCCAACGCAGCGTGACTTACTGGCTGGTATTGTGGCGAAACACTACGCTAAAACCCGAATTTTACCGCGTGATATTGTGCAAGCGCATGAAGAGGGTGATATCCACTATCATGACTTGGATTACGCTCCCTTTTTCCCAATGTTTAACTGCATGCTGATTGATTTAAAAGGCATGCTCACTCATGGCTTTAAGATGGGTAATGCGGAAATTGATACGCCAAAATCAATTTCAACCGCCACCGCAGTGACCGCGCAAATTATCGCTCAGGTTGCGAGCCATATTTACGGCGGCACCACCATCAACCGTATCGATGAAGTGCTTGAACCTTATGTGACAGCCAGTTACGACAAACATTTAGAAATAGCAAAAGAGTGGGATATTCATCATCCCGAAGCCTTTGCTATGTCCCGTACAGAAAAAGAGTGCTACGACGCATTCCAGTCACTTGAATATGAAGTCAACACTTTGCATACCGCGAATGGGCAAACTCCGTTTGTCACTTTCGGCTTTGGTCTAGGGACCAGTTGGGCCTCTAAATTGATTCAACAGTCAATTTTGAAAAATCGCATTGCTGGCTTAGGCAAAAATCGTAAAACGGCTGTATTCCCTAAATTGGTATTTGCCATCAAAGATGGCTTAAATCATAAAGCGGAAGATCCAAATTATGACATTAAACAACTCGCATTAGAGTGTGCGACCAAACGCATGTACCCGGATATTCTCAACTACGACAAAGTAGTTGAAGTGACGGGTTCATTCAAAACCCCAATGGGTTGCCGCAGCTTCTTAAATACCTATGAAGAAGGTGGTGAGCTGATTCACGAAGGGCGGAATAATTTGGGGGTAGTCAGTCTCAATTTACCTCGTATCGCGCTGAAAGCGGGCCGAAATATTGAACAGTTCTACACATTACTCGATAAAAAATTAAAACTGGCTCGCCGTGCTTTAGAAACTCGCATCAGCCGCCTTGAAAAAGTCAAAGCACGCGTCGCACCTATTTTGTATATGGAAGGGGCATGTGGTGTTCGTTTAAAAGCCGATGATTCTATTGCCGATATATTCAAAAATGGCCGAGCATCTATCTCTTTGGGCTATATCGGTGTGCATGAAACCATTACCGCGCTCTATGGCAGTGATACACATGTTTATGATGATAGCGAACTGCGAGATCGCGCGTTAGATATCATTAAATACCTGAAAGGGGCCGTTAACCAATGGGCGGAAGAAACCGGTTACGCGTTCAGTTTGTACGGTACGCCAAGTGAGAACCTCTGCAGCCGTTTCTGCCGTATTGACACCAAAGAATTTGGTGTGATTGAAGGTGTAACGGATAAAGGTTATTACACCAATAGCTTTCATTTGGATGTGCAAAAGAAAGTTAATCCATACGATAAGATTGATTTTGAGATGCCATATCCAGAGGTTTCAAGTGGTGGATTTATCTGTTATGGAGAGTTTCCGAATATGCAGAAAAACGTAGAAGCACTTGAAAACGTTTGGGATTACAGTTACAGCCGTGTTCCTTATTATGGGACCAATACGCCAATTGATGAGTGCTATGAATGCGGTTTTACTGGTGAATTTGAGTGTACGAGTAAAGGGTTTACCTGTCCTAAATGTGGTAATCACGACTCATCCAAAGTCTCCGTAACCCGCCGCGTGTGTGGCTACCTTGGTAGCCCAGATGCTCGTCCGTTTAACTTCGGTAAACAAGAAGAAGTTAAACGTCGCGTTAAACACTTGTAAGTGATAGTGAGTAACCTGTTGGCATGAATTATCACCAATATCATCCGATTGATGTTGTGAATGGCCCGGGGACGCGTTGTACGCTGTTCGTCTCCGGCTGTGAACATCAGTGCAAAGGATGTTACAACAAAGGGACTTGGTCGCTGCATTCTGGCCACACTTACAATGAGCAACTAGAGCAGCAGATCATCACCGATTTGAACGACACGCGCATCAAGCGCCGAGGATTATCCTTGTCGGGTGGCGATCCCTTACACCCGCAAAACCTTGCTTCTATTTTGCAGTTGGTTAAACGAGTAAAGACTGAATGTGTGGGGAAAGATATCTGGTTATGGACGGGATATACCCTAAACGAACTCAGTGATGCTCAAAGACAAGTCATTGAATATGTTGATGTCTTGATTGATGGAAAATTTGAACAGGATAAAGCCGATCCAAGCTTAGAATGGCGAGGCAGTGCCAATCAAATAATCCATCAATTTAAACTGTAAAAATTATGTATCTAGTGCTAACTTGAAGGTCATTACTTGAATTTCAAAGGGTTGTGACCTTCATGTTTTCACATTTACCAACACCAACACTCGATCCAATACTTTCATTATCGGTTGCATACCGCAACGATCCTCGCAGCGAAAAAGTTGACCTAGGCATTGGCGTTTATCGTAATAGCCAAGGAGAGACGCCGATTATGCGCGCCATTGCCAAAGCGCAAGAGCACGTGATTGCCACACAAACCACTAAATCGTATGTTGGACTTGCTGGGTGTGAAGAGTTTAACCAAAGCATGGTGAACTTATTATTGTCTGGCACTTCAGTGCTTGATCGTGTGGCTGCGATTCAAACGCCCGGAGCAAGCGGTGCGCTGCGTATGCTCGGTGACTTAATGCACGTAGCACAACCAGAAACGACGGTGTGGATTACGGACCCAAGTTACGTCAATCATAAACCTGTGATGGAAGCGGCGGGTTTAAAAGTGAAATATTATTCTTACTTCTGTCGCGAGACTAAGCAAGTCGATATTGCACGGATGCTTGATGATTTATCGCAAGCAGGGCCAAAAGATGTGGTGCTTATCCATGGTTGCTGCCATAACCCAACCGGCGCGGATATTGATTTCGCCGCATGGCAAGCGATCACCAGTCTTGCGCAGAAAAATGGCTTCATCCCTTTTGTTGATGTTGCCTACCAAGGGTTTGGTGAAGGTCTTGAAGAGGATGTGAAAGGGCTGCGTTTTATGGCAAACAACGTCGAAGAGATGTTGATCACCACCTCTTGTTCAAAGAACTTTGGTCTCTACCGAGAACGAACTGGCGCCGCGATTGTTGTCGGTAAAAACGCACAAGATGTAGCGAATGCAAAAGGTAAATTACTAACGTTAGCCCGTTCGACCTATACTATGCCGCCCGATCATGGTGCTGCACTGGTGAAAACTATTTTACAAAATCAAGCATTAACCGCGATTTGGAAGCAAGAGTTAAGTGAAATGCAACAGCGTTTGTTAAACCTGCGTCAAACCTTGTGTAATCATTTGAGAAATCAGCACAATACTTCACAATTCGATTTTATCGAAAGTCACAAAGGGATGTTTACTGTGCTAGGCTTTACTCCAGAACAGATGGCTCAGCTACGTGATCAATATGGAATCTATGGGGTAGGTGATGGCCGAATTAACATTGCAGGCTTATCAGAACAACATATTCCGTATGTTGCTCAAGCCATAGTGAATGTCTCTTAAATATTTATCAGTTTGATTAGGTGGGTCAATGAAACAACACTTGAAACTTATTGCTCTTTTAATGTTGAGTACTGGTTTGATGGCATGTAGTACGCTAAACCAAACCTCAACACAACCAGAGCAAAAGCCAAAAGTTGAAGAGCCAAAACAACAAAATACTGAGGCACAAAAACCGGTTGAAAAACCCTCAAAAGAGCCAGTTGTGGTGAAGGCCAAAAAAACCTCTGATGGTAAGCTTATTTTGGGCGAAAAAGAGTGGGTTTATGTGCCGAGTTTGAACGAAAGCTTCAAAGCGCGTATCGATACCGGGGCGGCCACCTCTTCAATTAGTGCCGTGGATGTTGTTGCTTTTGAACGCGATGGAAATGATTGGGTCAAGTTCAGGATTGAACACGATGACATCAAAAGTGATGAGATAAGTTTACCTGTTGAACGCTGGGTTAGAATTCGGCAATCCAGTGCAGAGGGTACACAAAGACGTGCGGTCGTTGTCGCTTGGATTGAAATTGGTGATCTCAAAGAGAGAACCGAATTTACGCTTGCCGATCGTACACATCTGACTTATCCACTGTTACTTGGTCGTAGCTTCTTTAAAGATGTAGCGCTTGTTGATGTGAGCCGAAAGTACGTGCAGGATAAACGTAAATAGAGATACCTCACTTCTTAGCTCAACCTAACAGCCAGCACTTGTTGCTGGCTTTTTCTTACCTCCAATTCCCTAGTTGTAACAGCAGTCTTTATTCCTCATTACTTTATTCGATATTTGCTCAATAAAATGATGCGCTGTGTTGAATAATGTTTAAAAACCATTGTGTTAAGTTTGTTAAAAAGACGATGGCGTCTAAAATGAAAACATACCACCTGCATTGGTAAACCGAAAAGGTGTTAACTCAGGATCTGATATACAAAACACTGCTTAAACCCACGCCGAGCAGTGATATGACTGCTAATAAGGAAATTGTCTATGTCTGAGCATCAACAAGCTGAAAGTAAATTTAGATTAGTGACACGCAGCGATTTTGATGGGCTGGTTTGTGCCGTGTTGCTCAAAAAACTCAACCTAATTGACGAGATCGTGTTTGTTCACCCAAAGGATATGCAAGATGGGAAGGTGACGACAACTGAGCGTGACATTGTCACTAACCTGCCTTACGTCGCTAATGCTCACTTAATTTTTGATCATCACCTATCGGAAACTATTCGCAATCAAGGTGAAAGACCGAATCATATTATTGATCCAAACGCGCCATCTGCCGCGCATGTAGTATGGCAATATTATGGCGGACTGGATACGTTTCCCTCTCAGTGGCAAGAGATGCTGATTGCTGTCGACAAAGGTGACTCCGCGCAGTTTACTCGGGATGAAGTGCTTGATTCTGCGGGATGGAATTTACTGAATTTCCTGATGGATGCAAGAACAGGTTTAGGGCGCTTCCATGAATTTCGTATCTCCAATTATCAGTTAATGATGGATCTTATCGACTACTGTGCGAACCACTCCATTGCCGAGATTCTTGCTCTGCCGGACGTTCAAGAGCGCGTTACTTTGTACCGTGAGCATGAAACTCTATCTAAACAGCAGATTCAACGTTGTGCCAAAGTCTATAAAAACCTTGTCATTCTTGATTTGACGGGCGAAGAAATTATTTACGCGGGGAATCGGTTTATCATTTATGCCTTATTTCCCCAGTGTAATATCTCGATTCACAAAATGTGGGGCTTTCAGAAGCAAAATATCGTGTTTGCTACGGGGAAATCTATTTTTGATCGTGGCTCTAAAACCAATGTGGGCGGATTAATGCTCAAATATGGTGGTGGAGGCCATCAAGCGGCTGGAACGTGCCAAATTGCTCTTGAAATGGCCGAGCAGGTAGAAAAAGAGCTGATCAGCCAAATTACCACAGATGGTTAAAGCCGGTGAAGCCCTGCATGGCAGGGCTTTTTATCTCATCGCGGCGTTTTCTATACGTTTCGTTCCTAAAACCACAAAGTTACCAATTCTTATTGCGGCTCATCACCTACCAGCAATGCCAAGTTGTTTCGTTATAATTGCAGCTTGGGGTTTCGTAAATCTTATTTTTC
>NZ_NDIM01000289.1:0-8005 GCF_002241375.1 Vibrio sp. V19_P1S1T109
CCCGAGTGTATTACAAGCTCGGCATTCAATCCGCTGGTTTACTATCTGGATGTAACAGGGGCTAGTGCCGATTGGCGTAGCGATGAAACGGCGAACCTTACCTCCTTTTTTTTATGACATCACGACTACGACATGATGGACATTTAATATGAGGATTGTGTGCTACGTGAAAGATGGTCGCGTCACCATCAAACTCTGTAGAGCAATAATGGAAAGGGCCGCGTATTCCAAAGCGATGGTAAAGAAGTGAAGTTGACATTAACTGGCTATTTTTGGCGATATGGTATCAGAAAAGTCATTCAGGTATCGATTTTCCGGATGAACCCAACTTTAATCAAAAAGTCAGAGGAACGCGTGTCTATTACAAGGGACAAACCAGTCCACCTCAAGCATTAAAAACACTTACTCGCGTAGCCGAGCAAGAAAACTTCGAGAGCGATCGTGGACGCATCTTAAATTCAGCAGCAGTGCGAAGGCTGCAACAAAAGACTCAAGTTTTCCCGCTAGAGCGTAACGCAGCTGTACGAAGCCGTTTAACTCACTCCCTAGAAGTCCAACAAGTTGGCCGTTTTATTACCCAACTCATCTTTAAGCATTTGCCAAAAGAAGAACAAGAAAAATATTTTCTTGAGGGGTTAGATCGACAAATTGAGTCAATTGTTGAAATGTCTTGTGTGATGCACGATATCGGCAATCCGCCATTTGGCCATTTTGGCGAGCAGGCAATCAATGATTGGTTTACACGTAACTTACCTTCACTTATCACTAATTCGAAAGGCGAACCTCGTGTGGATCTACCACCCGAAATAAAAAAAGATTTAGAAAACTTTGAAGGAAATTCCCAAGCTATTCGACTCGTGCACACAATTCTAGGGCTCAATCTCACCTACTCGCAAGTTTCTGGGGTGTTCAAATACACTCGCCGTGGCGATCAAACCAAACCCGATCCCAAGAATGAGCAAGATCCTTTCAAAGATTACAGCTACCTAATGAAAAAGGTTGGCTACTACTTAAGTGAGCATCAGTACATTGAATCGATGAAGCTATCACTTTCAATGGATGAGCATTGCCGTTCACCATTCTCATATATTATGGAAGCCGCAGACGATATATCTTATGGCATTGCTGACATAGAAGACGCGATAGAAAAAGGCATATTAAATCTTCAACAACTATCCGATGCACTTAACCAAGAGTATCACAACATTGCATTAAAGTTTGGTGTCAAAGAGCTCAATGTAATGGAAGACATCCTCAACAATGTTAATAAGAGTACAAAAAGATCAGAGACTTGCGGCAATAGTCAATTTTTCATTGGTATGCGCGTTGAAATCAACAAGCGCCTCCCTCAACATGCCTGCAAGCAGTTTATTGAACATATTGAAGAGGTGTTCAACGGCAACTTCAACCGTGCTTTGATTGAAGATAAAAGCTCTCATCACACCCTAGTGGAAGCATTAAAATCGGTCGCAAGAAAGTACGCATTTTGCGACCCGGACGTAGAGCAAAGCGAGCTGCAAGGCTATCGCATCATTACCGGGTTACTCGAAGCCTATAAGCCGTTATTGATGCTAGATAGCAATACCTTCCGCAATATTAGTGAGGCACCACTGTACGAGTGTCGTTTATACAAAAAGCTTCCAAATAAACACCTAAAAGCCTATAACAACGCCATGCAGTCATTAAGCAAGAAAAACGGTGCCGATATCCCATTTGTACCTTTTGACTTCAATGAAGATGTTTGGGAGTTCTATTTCCGAGTCAGGCTAATTCAAGACTATATCAGTGGCATGACAGACCAATTCGCCTTTGATGAGTACCGAGCATTCCACGTCATCGACTAGCTCTCTATTCAAATAAAACCGAAAAGGGAACGTATTATTTCGTTTCCTTTTCTATCGCTAACCAGCAGAAAATATTGATGCCTTTTCAGGCCACTGAACACCGCAGCCCTCTCCCTCACCAATAACAAACGGCACCACCCACAATGTTAGCGGATTTCCAGTTTGTATGGGAAAGTCAAAACTATGGGGAATAGCTTGTTTAAACCCTGCGTGCGCTGGATAAATCAGGAACAGTTGCCGCTGACTCATACTCTCATTGAAATAATGATTACCGTAAGCGAACATCTGATAAAAATCATTTTGTGAAAGCCCGTATTTATCCGTCCCGTTGGCTTTGGTTGGATCAATTAGCTTCCACTTAGTATCTAATACTGAAATCACCTCACCCGCTTTCTCAATAAGCAAATCTGGTTTTAATTTAAACCACGCTGAATCATTATGTGTGACCAGATGTTTACTCTGAGCTTGTGTCTTAAGGCTTAATTCAGGTTTAAGCTGCTTAGCTAATACCTTAGCAACGTAGTCTTCAAACACCTTCTCCATAGGGAACAGCAGCGATATAGCGCGATGATCGCCGCGCATCGTTTGCGGAGAGAAACCGTCTAAAATCAGCTTTGTCCAAGCCAGAGCCGTTTGATAGTGGCTCATTCCTCTATCTAAGCGTAAACACGCAAAATCGCTTTTATAGTTACCGCTTACTGGTACTTCATCAAACACAAAACAGAGCTCTTGCAACTGCTTTTGATTACTCGCATTGCGGCTAATTGAACGCAGTTTATCTAGAGCAGAATGCAATAAACGGTTAGCAGGCCTATCTAATAAAAACTCATCATATTCACAATAGAACTTATGTTTATTGATGATGTTTTTACGCATTTGCTGAGTCGTATTTAGCTTGCCTTTGAGAAAATGAAGGTTATCTTCTCGGCGCACATAATCACTACGTAACCCTTTTTTCACCAATACATTCACTGAGGCCAAAAACTGACTGATAAATACCTCAAGTAGCGGCATTTTTTGCTGACGAATATCCGCACTAGAGGTTTGAATATGTGCGAAGCCTTTTAAAGCGCGCAGCATAACCAAAAGCGAATGTCTTGCTTGCTCACAGCGCTGGCGATCAGATTGCCCTTGCACACTTTGCTCTTCGCTGCTTAGCGCTTTAGCTAATTTAGGCAATATCTCGACTTGTGTGCCATCAGGTGTAGAAATCACCCCGGAGTAATTTTGCACTTGGAGCGCTTCGGCGCCATTCTTACGACATAACCGAAACAAGCGGCTTGGCTTGTCATCACTCAGCGCCATCGCTTTTAGATAAGCAAAAGCCGAGGGTGAGATCACTTCTACCCAATAGGGAACGCGGGTAACCTCACTCTCTTGGCTAATAAGGTACGCGAATTCAAACAACGCAATCTCTTTCAGCATTTTCATTGTTATGCTGGAGTGCTCATTGGCTCGACTCCACTCATAGCGGCAGCGCGTTTAATCGCTTGTGGCTCATAGATTGCCACATACGCCAAAGCACGATTCCATACCGAGTGATTCTCGTCTGCCAACTTAAAGCGGTATTCGTCTGCGCCGAAATTGTCCGGCTCGTAACGGGCACCAAATAGCGATGAGTAGTCGATCGTTTGCTGGGTAACAAACTGATAATCCGTTACCTCTTTGCCCGCATTATCAAGCTTTTGGTTATCACCCAATACTAGAGCAATTTTACTCCAATCATCATGGAAATATTCTTGCAGCAATGGGATGATTTTGTTCTTAAATGCGAGAGCTAATAATTCAAACGCCAATTTATGGTCACCGGCTTCTGCCGCATTATAGGCAGGGAAGAAAAACGCATGACCAAGCGTATGCTCGCGGTCATACAAAGCTTCGATACGCTGGTTAAGCAAGGCCAGCAGTTGCTCAAGATCGATACTCACGTCTTGCCACTTTATTTTTGCCTGATTGAATAAGGTTGGATTGGGCATCATCTCTTTAAAATCAAAGCGACGGCGCAGTGCGGTGTCCATCATCGCCAACGAACGGTCAGCAGTGTTCATTGTACCGATGATGTAAAGGTTAACTGGTATCGAGAAACTATCCCCAGAACAAGGCAGAATCAATTCTATTTCTTCATTCGCCCCTTTGCGTTTAGACGGTTCAATCAACGTAATCAACTCACCAAATATCTTTGAGATATTGCCACGGCTGATCTCATCAATCACCAATACATGGTTAGGAGCCTCAGATGAGGACTCTGAGGGATCATAATCATTAATCCCATACTTTTCCTTCATATAGCTCAAAATGGCACGAACATATGAACGGTTATAAATATCGGATTCATCCCCTGTCAAATAGAAATTTGTAAGATGCTTAATACTCGTGGGATAACCATTCCCTAAATCTTCGTGTTTAGACTCTTCTGGATAGATTCTAAATGTAGTACGACCATGATAAGTAAAATCAAACTTTTTACCTGTCGAAGTTTCTAAACTAATAAACTGACCATCAACCGCCTTTTTTAAATCCTCAAGTGCCCTTTCAAATTTAGCCAGGTTATTAGTAGGCTTAATCTTAGCGTCCAGACAAATGTCTTTAAAAATACCGTTTTTCTTGTAGTAGGAAACTTGCCCTCTTTCCGTCTTAGCACTTAAACCTTCAACAAACTCTTCATAGCCATAACTTTGATGAAAGGTGACGAATCGAATGCGCCCCGCGTCACTGAGTGCTTTGTACATTTCAGTCAGTTGCTTGCGCTGTTCTTTATTCGCCCCTAGTTCAGAATTAATGCCGAGTTTTACATATTCTTCTGGCTGTGCCGCTTTTACCGCTGCTTCAATAGAATGATAAGTCTTACCTGTTCCTGGTGGTCCGTAGAGGATTTGGTTAAGTGGTGATTCAAGTCGTCGAATTTCACCATAATCTCTTCGAGATTCACTTACTACAGCCACTGTTGATTCATGTATCTCATCAATAAACCTAATCTGAGTCGCATTACCCTTTTCTAAGTAATCAGCTAATTCCCAAAGTAGAGTATTTACTTCAATATCACCTAAATCAAATAAGGGTTTTATCGCTTTCTTTAGAACAATATTACTGTCTACCCAATTGCTGTATTTATCGGTTACGCCAAGAAGTGGAGCTAACTCTCTATACAACAGCTTAAAATACTTACTTTCACTAACTATCGATGTAAAACGTTCCGGTTCATTTGCCGCAAAAATTCGATTAATCGCTACATGTAAAACACTTGGGAAATCCGTATCGTTCTTCCATTCATCTTTAACTGCATTGTGAGTTTCTTTTGTTGGAGATTGAATTATTTTCTTAACAATAGAACGTAGGGCCGACATGTTCCGAACACACTGCTCCGTGTTGATCCGTTGTGGGGCAATACTAGAAATAGAATCTGCTCCTGACCATAATTTGATAATATCTTGGTCCGATAAGTTCGATTTTGCGCTTTTAAACCAATCGACAAAATCTACATACTGCTGATACCAACTATTAGGTGACTTGTTACATTTGAACAATCGTATGATTTGGCTTACCAAATGTTGCCCTACTGCACCATCCCAAAGTTCATCTAAATTGGAATACTGAATTATAGCGTCTAGAGGTTGGTAAACGCCCAAAGTCGGCCATTCCACATCAGGGAAGTGGTTTTGTAGAACAAACTCGGGTATTAGTTCATCTGGTTTACTACACGCTTGAATGACAAACTGCACCTGTCCGGTGTCAAGTGAGCTAATGACCTCTGCCTTAGCAACGATACCTATCGGCTTTCTGAGTGAAAGAAAATACACACAATCACCAACCTTCGGCTCTCCAGATGCAATGACCTCTACTACTGTCTCTCCAGATTGGAACAAGTGACGATTCGTCCCTAAAACATACACTTCTTCTGACATGTAATTACCTACCTTTCTTATAGTTCTCAGCCTGCTCTAGCACGCCTTTGTAAACATCATCATTGGCGACTGGTGGGAAGCCGTACTTGTGTAGAAGCAGAATCAAATCTACTTTTAGCTTGGCTTTAATATCACCACGCCCTGCCCAGTCTGGGTATTGGGCAACGTCATCGACGATCACTTTCATCTCTTTCGCGAGATCGAGCATCTTGTCAACCTCTATGTACTCGAAGATCGTTTGGCGCATCTGGTCTCTCGTCATAATCGGCTCATTTTGGATTGCTTCAACTTTCATAGAATGGAAGAAGCTCTCAACACAAGCATTGTCCCAGCAATTTCCTTTCCTACTCATACTTTGTTTTAGATTATAAGCAGTTATGAGATCTCGATAATCTTTTGAGCAGTACTGACTACCTCGATCACTATGAACGATAACCTGCTCGGGGAATCCGCGACGGAACAACGCCATTGATAGCGCATCACAGACCAGCGTAGCCGTCATTCTGGTATCCATAGACCATCCAATTACTTGTCTTGAGTAAAGGTCAATAATTACCGCCAAGTACAGCCAGCCTTCGCTTGTCGCTATATAGGTGATGTCTCCAGCCCATTTTTCATTCGGAGCAGATGCGCTAAAATTCTGAGCCAACAGGTTTGGAGCAACAGGCATTTGATGCTTGCTGTCCGTAGTGCACTTAAACTTGCGTGCAGCTTTCGGCGTTAAATCTTGACGCTTCATACTGGCAGCAATGGTTTTAACATTGTAGCGTTCACCGTTCTCAGACAGTTCTTTTTGGATACGCCTTGAGCCATCTCGGCCTTTGCTGTTGTCGAAAGCTTCTTTAACTTTTGTATCAAGCTGTTGGCGAATAGCCTCACGTTGGATGGCGTTGTGCCGATGCTTAATCCAGTAATAAAACCCACTTCGGGAAATCCCGAACACCTTAGCCATACGCACTATACTGAAGCACAGCAGGTGTTCGAGCATAAACTCGTAGCAATCTACTTTAGATTCTTCGCGAAGTAGGTGGCGGCCTTTTTTACAATTTCTAGCTCTTCAGCTTGCTCAGCCAACTGCCTTTTGAGCTTGGCAACCTCTGCGGTTAGCTCTTGCTCTCGCTGACTAGTACTGGTGTCTTTCTTCGAGTTCTTCCGCCACCCGTAGATTTGAGATTCGTGTAAAGAAAGCTGTCTTGCTGTCGCAGCTACTCCCACTTTATCTGCTAACTTCAGGGCTTCTGCTTTAAATTCAGGGGAATGTTTAATTCTAGTTTTCTTAGTTGTCATTGTTCACCTCGTTAGTGATTGTACTCACTTAACTCAGTGTCCAAAACTGCTGGGGCGGATCACTTTTTTGTTAGCGGGTGCTTTAGCCATTTTTGATACTACTTATTCTGAGATTGGACTTGCCCTTATGCCGCTGATAATGAGTCAACATAAGGGCAAGATTTAATGCGCAGTATTGTATCGCAAATGCATGGTTTTGCATTTGATAGCGAATCACTTTTGCCAATTAATTTATGCCATTGAGAGCTCGCCAGTGCATTCCACGTGGGGTATCACTGAATCCGGAAATACTTCGGTACTGAATACCACCAGCTTTTGGCCCGCCCTCGTCATGGCAACATAGAGCTTACGCAACGATTCTTGCAGCGCTTCCTCGCGCTCTGATTCGCTGAAATCAATATGCTTAGCCTGATTAATGATATGCCCAGCTCCCAACACGAATGTTGTTGAAGCTTCCATGCCCGTACAACTATTCACCGTCATGATTTTGATTCTGCTGCCCACGGCGGTTTCGAGATCTTTTTTATCGTTGTAATTCACAACGGTGTTATAGCCTGTTCTACTTTCAATCTCTTTTTTCAAACTCCACGGGTTATAGTGACGGCTGCAAACCACCATAATTTGATGCAGTGGTACTTCTTGTGACTTCACTAAAGCTTCAATCTCATTTAAGAAGCGAGCATTCTCATCTTGCGGGCTTCTTGAATAGATAATATGGGGCTTACTTCCCCGCGCCATTTGGTCAAAATCGGGCTTAACGTAGTCTTCAGGGCTAACGTCCAACTCTTCCAAAAGTGCATTTGCTGCGGTCATAATTTCATAGGTCGTTCGGTATGAATGGTTCAAACGTTTAGTTCTACCACGAACATTCAACCCGACGCTTTTCCAACTTAATCGTCGTTTTAGAAAGCCTTGATTGGGATCGGCACACATGAAAATGCTTCCTCCGGGCACAAGCGATCTTTTAATAAC
>NZ_NDIM01000159.1:0-7913 GCF_002241375.1 Vibrio sp. V19_P1S1T109
AGTTTACACAGTACTAATCCGCTCATTACTCGAATCAAGCTGTGTTTGATGACTTTCTTGCGAGGGGTGACAACTAAGTTAGCAGACAGTAAGGCTTCAAATTGAATCGCGTAGTTCATGGTACTTCTCACTGATTTTGGGGCGCTAAGAGTACCTTGTCTCACAGAAAATGCCAAATATGCGAACTAAAATCACCTTATTCTGGTCTGACCTTAGTGAATCTGTTACGACTGTAGCTGCGAGCTACGTCAACTATGCGTAGAATGAGCCAGCTTTTTATTTGATGTATGAATATATGACCACCACAACTGATCCTTATGTAGATATCCGTCCTTACAACGACGATGAGATTCCAGCGGCTATTGACCGTTTAATCAATGATGAAGAATTTATCTCAGCTATTTTGCAACATCGTTTTGATAAACGATCTGCTTGGCTAAAATCGATACTGAGCCCTTTTGTAAAAGCATACTTAAAGTTTAAATGGGCCAAACTCACGTCCGTGGAAGCAATCCAACTTGAAGTGAAGAAATACCTCACGAAAACACTAGAATCAACGACACAAGGTGTCACTTTCAGTGGTCTCGATAAATTGGATAAACAGACGGCTTATTTATTTATCTCGAACCACCGTGATATCGCGATGGACCCAGCATTGGTCAACTATGGTCTGTATATGTCTGGGCATAAAACTGTACGTATTGCGATTGGTGATAACTTATTGAAAAAGCCTTGTGCTACAGAGCTGATGCGTCTTAATAAGAGCTTTATTGTGAAACGCTCGGCTAAAGGCCCGCGCGAGATGATGAAAGCGCTCAGTACCTTATCTGCTTACATTAAACACTCACTTGAAACTGGAAATTCTATCTGGATAGCGCAAAAAGAGGGACGAGCAAAAGATGGTAACGATTTTACCGATCCAGCCATTTTGAAAATGTTCCATGTGGAAGGGCGCAAGCAGAAAATAGAGTTTGCTCAGTATATTCAATCGCTCAAAATTGTCCCGGTCGCGATTTCATATGAAAACGATCCGTGCGATATGGCCAAAGCGTGTGAGTTGTATGAAAAAGCGACGCATGGGCGTTATGAAAAAGGGGAATTTGAAGATATTGAAAGCATTGTCCAAGGCATTGTCGGTGAGAAAGGCCGAGTGCATGTTGGCTTTGGTGAAGTGATTACTCAAGCATTTGAAACGCCAGAAGCATTGGCGCAAGAGATCGATCGCCAAATTCACGCAAACTACAAATTATTCCCGATAAATAAGTTAGCGGCTGGGATAGAAAGTAGTGATATCACGCCAGATATCCGCGCTCACTTAGAAAGCAAGCTGACTCAGATCCCTGAAGGGGCACAGCGCTATTTACTCGATAGCTACGCCAACCCAGTAAAGAATCAGCAATAATCATTAAACGATGAAGAGAGGGGCTCACGGCTTCTTCTCTTCTCTTCTCTTTTTCTAGCCTATCTTGCGACCGCGCCGCCAAGGGTCAGTTTGCTTGGCCATTTACTGATGACATTACCTCCCAAATAAATATTGCCATTGACGGTCATCGTGTCAGGAAATTCGGTGATTTTGGAACCGCCAATAAACAAACTCCCTTCCACAACCAAACCTTCGGGCAATTGGGTTAATGGCGTTCGAATTACGCTCAAATCCCCCTTGACTAAGAGATTCGCAGGCAGCGTTTCAAGCGGTGTATCCGTGAAATTCAGGTAACCACCGACCTTGATTCTCATTGGCCACGATTTGATTTTACTACCCAGTAAGTTCGCATAACCACGAATGGTGGTACCTTTTGGAATATTCTCTAGCAAGCTATTAGATGCTTCTAAACTACCCTGCACATTCAAGCCCTTAGGCAGGGATTTTATCGATGTCTTAGCAATATTTAGGTTGCCTTTGAGCGTGAGATTTTCGGGTAGTGTTGTGTAGGGTTTATTACGCAAATAGAGATTGCCATAATTATCAAGGTGGTTAAGGATTTGATATTGATCGAGCGGCTGTGACCATGCACAAGAGGCATAGAGAAGGTTGCATAATGTTAGTAAAAGCGAAAACTTATTCATAAAGCCTGCAGATGAAGACACGATACCTAGAGTATCGGCAGATTACGGTTAAGCTTCAATAATGCATTGCCTAGGATGAGAAAGCAAAGTGCTTGGGCGATAAGAAAGCGAGCCATGATTAGGCCCGCTAAGAGTAATTAGATTAACGAGCCAAAGAGCGCGACTTCAGTTCAAAAATAAGTTTTTCGGCACTGACTTCAAATTTGAAACGTGCATGCAATTCAGTAGAGTTATCATCTAACGGTGAAACTTCAAACTCAACATTATCTGAAACCTGTTTGGCAAGAGCGAGGTACTTCTCAAATTCAGCTTCTAGCTGAGCTTTGTTGGGTGCCATGACCATCACTTCGGCAACTTCATCACCTTCTTTGATAATAAAGCCAATTTCGCCAGCGCAGCCACATGCTTCGCAGACTTGGATATCAACGTCTTTTTCGATACTCATTGTGAATCCTCTTAGTAAATGTATGGACATTCTAACGGGCAAATCGTTTATCAGCCACAAAAAGCCAATCAGGTTTGGGGTAAATCGCGTCTTATTTTGGTTGTTCGAAAGTTTTTAGCCATCGTTATGAATTAATGAGTGTGATACTGCTCAAATAATCACTAGTTTTTGTGTCATAAATTTGTCAGAACAGTGTTCAGTTCGTTGCGAATTGTTGACGATTGTACGATTATTCGGTTGAAACAATTATTAATATTATAAATTGCGCTTCATCCATTAGTGGTGATGACTAATAAACTGGAAATTTAAGTTTCATTAGTGATAGCTAAAGGAGTGACAGTAACAAGCCAGTAGATAACGCTTTTAACAAGATAATTCTGGTTTGAATTTACTGTTTTAAGGGATGGTTTTTTAGACAGAAAATGCCATACCACGAGGGGTGATTCGCGAAACGGCACTATCATCGCAATTGAGTTAGATGGATTAATAAAAAAGAGAAGAGTCTGGACCATGCCAAAGCGTAGTAAAGAAGATACTGAAATCACCATTCAGAGAATAATGGATGCTGTTGTCGATCAGTTATTGAGACTGGGTTACGACAAAATGTCGTATACCACGTTGAGTCAGCAAACAGGGGTTTCACGAACGGGGATTAGCCACCATTTTCCAAAGAAAACCGATTTTACGGCCGCTTTAGATGGGCGGATTTTTAAGCTGTTTGTTGAGCATTTAGATTTTGAAAATGACCTTTCAAGTTTTTCAAATAGCTGGATAAATGCGCTGGAAAATGCACAATTTTTGGCTATTTTGCGTTTATTATTTCATCATGTTGTGACGACTGAAAATGCGGATGAATTTGCAGCAAACGGTGTTGATCGGTTATACAAAACGGTGGCTGTACAGTTTGGCAAAGAGAGCGCAAGGGAGCTTGAGTGGCTGATTGGTAAATCACTGATTAAAATGAGTCAATAATTTGGCACTTTGTGCAAGCTTGTATTGTCGACTTTAACACTAAAGCCAACTGAGACGTTGGCTTTAGTGCTTTTTGTAGAGAGATTGTGTCGATCAGTCGTACAACGTTGGGATCGGTTGACGTTTATGCTGAGTTGCTGTGTAAATCGCGACAAGACGGTCAATCACGTGCTGTGAAACAGGCTTCCCTTCTAAAAAATCATCGATTTGGTCATAACTTAAGTTTAACGCATCTTCATCTGCTTTTTGTGGTGCGAGCTCTTCTAAATCCGCAGTGGGTGTTTTTTGAACCAATTGCTGTGGTGCGCCTAATTGAGCCGCTACCGCGCGCACTTGACGTTTACTCAAGCCAAAAAGTGGTGCTAAATCACACGCGCCATCACCAAATTTAGTATAAAAACCGGTGATGTTTTCTGCGGAATGATCCGTGCCGAGTACTAACGCACCAACAAAACCTGCAATTTCGTACTGCGCGACCATGCGAGCGCGCGCCTTTACATTTCCTTTCACGAAATCAATTTTGGCACTGTCAGTTGGAGTTAAGCTTGTGCCTTGTAGCGCATCAAGAGAGGCTGAGTGCAGGCCATCTACACCCGTTTTAATATTGACCGAAATTGAGTGTGTAGGTTGAATGAAGGAGAGAGCAAGCTGCGCTTCATCCTCATCTTTTTGTTCGCCATAGGGTAAACGAACGGCGATAAACTGATAGTCGTTAACAGCGTATTCTTGGTTGAGTTGTGTCACGGCGAGCTGGGCTAGACGGCCGCACGTTGTTGAGTCGACGCCACCACTGATGCCAAGCACTAAAGACTTACAACCAGATTCTACCAATTTGCGTTTAATAAACTCAACGCGCCGTTCAATTTCATAAACAGGGTCAATGGATGAGAGAACACGCATCTCATCACGGATCATTTGTTCCATTAGGGTTCCTTTTCCTGCAAGCAATATAAATCTTTGGTGTATCATACCGAAATCATCAGATTAGAAAACCGAGAAAATGGTTTTCAGACTTGAATAGGATTGCTATGACCAAAATTGCCGTCTTTGGGAGTGCTTTTAACCCTCCGAGCTTAGGACATAAAAGTGTGATTGAATCGCTAAGCCATTTCGATTTAATTCTGTTGGTACCGAGCATTTCACACGCTTGGGGTAAGCAGATGCTCAGTTATGAGATCCGTTGTGAACTTATTGATGCTTTTATTCGTGATTTGCAGTCAGATAAGATACAACGCTCAATAGTTGAAGAGGAACTGCAACAGCCCGGGCAGAGCGTCACAACTCACGCTGTTTTGTCATTACTGCAAAAACAATCACCTGATGCTGACATTACTTTTGTAATGGGCCCGGATAATCTGTTCAATTTTGCGAAATTCTATAAAGCTCAAGATATCTTACAACGCTGGTCAGTCATGGCCTGTCCTGAAAAAGTCGCTATTCGTAGTACTGATATTCGTCAGCGGTTAGCTGAAAATTTAGATATTGCCGATTTAACGACTATCTCTGTTAGGAAAATCTTGCAGCAAAGAAAACTTTACTAGACAATCCACGCCCTTTTCGTGGTCGGAGCTGTTTGCATTCATGAAGTTAAATGTGGCTGTTTGTGCGTTAATCATGTTTTCGTCGCTGACGGAAGCTTGCGATCTCTATTCCGGTTCATTATTAACGCCAGAGTTAGAATTAACACTAGGTGCAGATAGTAGCCCAACAATGTTACCAGCATCGGGCGTCTGCTTTTCTATATTAGATAGTATGGGTTACGCATCGAAACAACTGCTGGCTTTAGGTTTATTTGAAGAATCTCCAGCCGACTCATCTTACTGGGCCGATTGGTTTTTAAAAGCCGATTCGGATCCCCTGTTTACTCAGAAATTGGCCACAAGCTACATTGGCTTTGGAGTCTGGATACCCTCTGAATTGCTTGACGAGCAAAGTGATATGTCAACCGAAGAGTGGTTAATGAGTCACGGCTTACAGCTGAGTATCGGTTTTGGCGAGAAAAAAGCGGGTGAGCCGCGCATGCGTTTTGACTATCGTTGGCATGAAGATTTCGACAGCGTTGTCATGATGCAAATTGAAGTTCCCTTCTAACGTTTTCCCTCAGTAAACACACTCCCTCAGAAAACAAAAAAGCCAATCGCAATATTCGCGATTGGCCTATGTAAATTGTGAACAAAGAGTATTCACTAACAACGTCAGTTGGCTAGGTGACCCTCGGCTTAAGAAGGGTCGATATAGTCATTGCAGCATACGTGCCAAGTTTTATAGCGCTTAGTTGCTATTGTTTCCTTGTTTTTTCAAACTTCCCCAAGAAAATTTTTGCAGGCTGCAAATGCAAACTGCAAAAACGACTCAGATTGCTAATGCCGCTAGGTTCAATCACATTCGCTCTGCTATCTTACTTTTATTTGATTACACATCTAACTAATTGGTTGTTTTTTAGTTAAATGTTCAAACTTATTTATTCGTTTTAAATCAGCACTATATATCTATTATTGCTATTTTTTTGAATTTTTTGGTTGAATTTTCCATTTGTACTGTTAGTTTATATAGAGGTTTTTAATTAGAGCTCTAACTATTTATGTGGCAGGCAATGATTACAGCAGCACCTTGGGTTGCATACCCGGAAATTATGCAAACAAAGACAGAACAATGGACGTTTCGTACCCCTAATCAAGCCGACGGGCAGCGTGTACATGATTTGATTGGGCTATGTCCTCCCTTAGATGAAAACTCCTCATACTGTAATTTCCTACAAGCGATTCACTTTCAAGAGACTTGCATCTTAGCGGAAAGAAATGGCGAAACCGTGGGGTTTATTTCGGCCTATTTAAAGCCTGACAATTCTGATGAATTGTTTATTTGGCAAGTGGCCGTGCATCCAAATGCTCGTGGGCTAGGGCTTGCCTCACATTTGTTACATGAATTGCTCGCTCGTGACGTTATGGCTGATGTTCGTGTATTGGAAACGACTATCACGAAAAACAATCAAGGTTCATGGAGCCTCTTTAAGAAGTTTGATCGAGCACATGGCGAGCAAGGAGAGGTATCGACCTTTCTCGATCAAACTCGTCACTTTGAAGGTGAACATGATACCGAGTATTTGTACCGTATTCCGCTCAAACCTCGTTCTAACTTAACAGGATAACTATTATCGTTATGGACATTTTTAAAAAGAAAGAATCAAACGTGCAATCTTATGCCAATCACTTTCCCGTGGTTTTCTCTACGGCAAAAGGGAGCTGGCTATTTACCGATTCTGGTGATCGCTACTTAGATTTTTTGGCTGGAGCTGGTTCGTTAAATTATGGTCACAATAACGCCCTCTTTAAGCAGGCGCTATTGGAGTACATTGATAAAGACGGCATTACTCACGGCTTGGATATGCACTCCTCTGCCAAGGCTGAGTTCCTCGCGGTATTTGAAAGTCTCATTCTTGAACCAAGAAACCTCGACTACAAAGTGCAGTTTACTGGTCCAACTGGGACTAATGCTGTAGAGGCGGCAATGAAGCTGGCCAGAAAAGCTACGGGTAGAAGTAATATTGTGGCTTTCACTAACGGCTTTCATGGTTGCTCTTATGGCGCACTTGCCGCAACAGGAAATCAACATCATCGAGGCGGCGCTGGGCTTAGCTTAGGTGGCGTGACGCGGCTCCCTTATGATGGCTATGCCAATATTGATGGCCTGTCGCTATTTGAAAATATGCTGAATGATAACTCATCGGGTTTAGACAAACCGGCTGCGGTATTATTGGAGGTTGTCCAAGGCGAGGGCGGCTTAAATTGCGCGTCCAACGAGTGGTTGCAACGCTTAAGTCGTCTCTGTAAGAAAAACGATATTCTGCTTATCGTTGACGATATTCAAGCTGGTTGTGGACGTACGGGAACCTTTTTCAGTTTTGAGCCATCAGCAATAAAACCGGATATAGTGACGCTATCGAAATCACTCAGTGGTTATGGGTTACCTATGGCAATTGTGCTGCTGAAACCTGAGTTAGATGTGTGGAAACCGGGAGAGCACAACGGAACCTTTCGCGGTAATAATCACGCCTTTGTAACCGCTACAAAAGCGCTGGAAACCTATTGGTCAAATGATGATTTTACCACTCATATCGCACATCGAGCCAAGCAAGTGACGCATGTCATTCAAACCACACTGCGTCGTTTCCCCACACTGTTTAACCGCCACAAAGGGCGTGGACTAATGCAAGGCATTGAATGTAGCAGTGGTGAGATCGCCCATAAAATTGCTCGTCGTTGTTTTCAACTAGGGATGGTGATTGAAACCGCAGGCCCAAATGACGAAGTGATTAAGTTTTTCTGTCCACTCACTATCACGGAAACCGAACTCGACCAAGGTTTAGATATTTTTGCACAAGCGGTAGAAGAGCTAGCCTCTCAGTTAATAAAAAAAGCATCTTAGGAAA
>NZ_NDIM01000308.1:0-7912 GCF_002241375.1 Vibrio sp. V19_P1S1T109
GTAAATTGATTGTGTACTAAGCAATCAACGGTTTTTCGCAGAACCGTTACAACAACAATATTCATCAGAACATCGAACGGGGAATCCACATGATATCACCAGATGCAAAGATCAAGATACAAAATTTTGGTCGCTTCTTATCTAACATGGTTATGCCAAACATTGGCGCGTTTATCGCGTGGGGCTTTATAACCGCACTATTTATCCCAACGGGTTGGCTACCGAATGAAACGTTAGCGTCTATGGTTGGGCCGATGATTACTTACTTATTACCACTGCTGATTGGTTACACGGGTGGTAAATTGGTTGGTGGAGAACGTGGCGCTGTTGTCGGTGCTATCACCACAATGGGTGTGATTGTCGGAACAGATATCCCCATGTTCATGGGAGCCATGATGGTTGGCCCTATGGGTGGTTGGGCGATCAAAACCTTTGACCAACGTGTTGAAGGTAAAGTAAAAAGCGGTTTTGAGATGTTGGTAAACAACTTCTCGGCAGGCATTATTGGTATGCTTGGCGCAATCTTGGCGTTTTACCTTATTGGGCCATTTGTCAAAGTGCTCTCTGGTGGTTTAGCGGCAGGCGTAAACTTCTTAGTTTCAGCACACCTTTTACCACTGACTTCTATTTTTGTTGAACCCGCGAAGATCTTGTTCCTTAACAACGCGATTAACCACGGTATTTTCTCACCGTTAGGTATTCAACAAGCCAGTGAAATGGGTCAGTCAATCTTCTTCTTGATTGAAGCAAACCCTGGCCCCGGTCTCGGTATTTTGTTGGCTTACATGGTGTTTGGTAAAGGTACAGCACGTCAAACAGCTGGTGGCGCTTCCATCATTCACTTCTTCGGCGGCATCCATGAGATTTATTTCCCATACATACTGATGAATCCACGTCTGATTCTTGCAGCGATTGCTGGTGGTATGACAGGGGTATTCATTTTGACTCTCTTTAATGCAGGTATTGTTTCTCCAGCGTCTCCTGGCTCTATCTTTGCAGTGCTACTGATGACACAGAAAGGATCGATTGTTGGCGTATTATGCTCAATATTTGGTGCGGCAGGTGTGTCCTTTACCGTTGCGTCATTATTGATGAAAGCACAGAGCAGCACCGAGGAAGAAGGTGATGAAGCGGCGTTAGAAAAAGCCACATCACAAATGAAAGAGATGAAATCGAGCGCAAAGGGCAATGTGACGGCGGCTTCTCAAAAAAGCAATATTGATTTAGCCAACGTGAAAAGCATTATTGTTGCTTGCGATGCGGGTATGGGTTCAAGCGCGATGGGCGCAAGCATGCTGCGTAAAAAAATCAAAGATGCGGGCTTAGCGATTCACGTCACTAACCTTGCCATCAATAGTTTGCCGGAGAACGCAGAAATCGTGATTACTCATAAAGACCTGACTGGCCGCGCACGCACACATGCACCCAGTGCACAGCATATTTCACTGAGCAACTTTTTAGACAGTGAAATGTACAACCAGCTTGTGACTAAGCTTTTGGCAGCTCAACGCCCTAAGGCGGCGAATGATAGCGATGTGGTTAAAGTCTCCATCCTCGCTGCGAATGACGACAGCTTTGAAATTCAAAAACCGTCCGTTTTTCAAATCCAAAAAGAAAACATTCACTTAGGTTTGAATGCCGCTAATAAAGAAGAAGCCATTCGTTTCGCTGGCAATAAGTTAGTTGAGCTTGGCTATGCGGAGCCTGAGTATGTTGATGCCATGTTTGAACGTGAGAAAATGGTATCCACTTATCTTGGAGAATCGATTGCCGTTCCTCATGGCACCGTCGCCGCCAAAGACCGTGTGATTAAAACGGGTATTGTGATTTGCCAATATCCTGCTGGTGTGCAGTTTACGGACGACCAAGATGGCGTAGCGAAACTGGTTATCGGTATTGCCGCCAAAAATGATGAACATATTCAAGTGATTACCACCATTACCAACGCACTCGATGAGCCTGATGCTATCGAGAAGCTCACCTCAACCAGAGACGTGAGCGATATCTTGGCGATCCTATCGGGTAACCAAGCAGCGTAACGCTTTTGCTCCTGAGGCAAAACGAGGTCGGCTGTTCCCCTATACTGCTGACCTCACCTCAATTGAAGTATTAAGCGCTCTTTTCTCTTTTAGATAAGTTTTTGGTAGGTAAGATTATGAAAAATGCAGTACATTTTGGCGCGGGTAACATTGGTCGTGGTTTTATTGGTAAATTATTGGCCGATGCAGACATTGAAGTGACTTTTGCCGATGTAAATGAACCTTTGGTCGATCAATTGAGTCATCGTCAAGAATACAAAGTAAAGGTAGTGGGTTCTGAGTGCAAAATTGATACTGTCACTCATGTCACTGCGGTGAATTCAGCCAGTAATGATGTGATTGATCGCATTGTAAAAACGGATTTAGTCACTACAGCTGTCGGCCCTGCAGTGCTTGATATCATTGCGAAAACGATCGCCAAAGGCATCACCAAAAGATTTGAAGCGGGCAATGAACAGCCACTCAATGTGATCGCTTGTGAAAACATGGTTCGCGGTACAACACACCTGAAAGGCGAAGTGTATAAATATCTAGACCCATCGCTGCATGCTAAAACCGATGAGTTAATTGGTTTTGTCGATTCCGCGGTGGATCGCATTGTGCCACCTGTCGAAGCCGCGAACGATGACCCGTTGGCCGTGACGGTTGAAAGTTTCAGCGAATGGATTGTTGATGAACAGCAATTTAAAGGTGAGATCCCCAACATTGAAGGGATGGAAAAAACCAATAATCTGATGGCTTTTGTTGAGCGTAAACTTTTCACTCTAAATACTGGGCACTGCATTACCGCCTATTTGGGTTGTTTGAGTGGTCATAAGACGATTCGTGAAGCGATTGAAGATCCTGCAATTCGTCAGCAAGTGAAGCAAGCCATGCATGAAAGCGGTGAAGTACTCATTCGTCGTTACGGTTTTGACCCTGAATTGCACGCCGCTTATATCGAAAAAATATTGAGCCGCTTTGCCAACCCATATTTGGTGGATGAAGTGGATCGCGTTGGTCGTCAGCCAATACGAAAATTAGGCCCCAATGATAGATTAATCAAGCCATTACTCGGTACAATCGAGTACGGTGTTGAAAACAAAACGCTATTGAAAGGGATTGCGGCGGCCCTTAAATATACCAACGACAGCGATCCTCAAGCGGTCGAGCTTCAAACATCATTGAACCAATATGGCGTATGTAAAACACTAGCCCATTACACAGGGTTAGATGAGCAGAGCGAGCAGGTTAAGCAAATTGAAGCGATCTACAAACAGCTTTAATCACATAAATACTTTGGAGGGCGCTAATGCCCTCCCTTTATAACAACAATTAGTACAGCGTATGGCAGATAGAATTAACGAAAGCGATATAATTGAACGACTGAATAGTGCCCATTCGGTGCGCGGATTCTTTATTACGACGGTTGAAGTGTTCAATGAGGCGATTGACGCATTAATGCAACGCATTTTTCGCAAAGATAACTTCGCTGTCCAATCAGTAGTTGGCCCTCTATTGCAAGATTCTGGACCACTCGGCAACTTGTCTGTCAGGCTAAAACTGCTGTTTGGCCTTGGGGTATTACCTGATGATGTTTACCACGATATTGAAGATATAATCAAACTGCGTAATCAACTCAACAGTGATGGTGCTGAATACGAGTTCACCGACCCGAAAATTTTGGTGCCGATAAAAAAGCTCCATTTGGTGGCCAAAATGGGCATGGTGCAGTTGGAAGTATTGGAGCCGGATGGCGACATTGAACTGGATTTTTACCAGCTTCAACTTCAGCGTCAGCAACAAATCATCAAATCCGGGCTCTCATTGGCGATTGTCGAAATTTGCAATGAGCTGAACAAAGAGAGCCCATTTTAACCTCATCCCAGACAGGCAAGGATTGCCTTTTCACTGAGTTCTACACCTCCCTTTTTAATCTTCTTGTGTTAGCCTAACCTTCATCTAACGAAAAGAGATTTGATGATGAAAATTGGCATTATTGGTCTAGGTGATATCGCGCAAAAGGCGTATCTTCCGGTCATCACACAGCGCCCAGATTTAGAATTGGTATTTTGTACTCGTAATTCAGCTCTTGTTACGCAACTAGCGCAGCGTTACCGCATTTCAGAGAATTGCACGGATTATCGAGAGCTACTTGGCTATAACGTTGATGCGGTTATGATCCATGCGGCGACCTCGGCTCACCCTCAAATCGCCCAATTTTTCCTTGAACACGGAATTCCAACCTTTGTTGATAAGCCGCTAGCCGACAGCGCAAGCGCCTGTGACATGTTGTATGATCTTGCAGAAAAGCATCGTCAACCTTTGTATGTGGGGTTTAATCGCCGTCATATTCCGCTCTATAACCAACACCTAAATGCAGTGCAAACTGGTAATAGAAACGACTTACGTTCGCTTCGTTGGGAAAAGCACCGCTATGATCTGCCCGGTGATGTGCGCACCTTTATCTTTGATGATTTTATCCATCCGCTAGACAGCGTAAACGTGAATGCTAAAGCCACATTGGATGATGCTTATATTACCTACCAGCAGCATCAAGGTCAGTTATCCCGCTTGGATGTTCAATGGCAACACGGCGAAAGTTTGCTGCATGCCTCAATGAATCGCCAGTTTGGCATAACCGCTGAGCGAGTCAGCGCGAGCTTTGTGAATGAAGGTTTTGAGTTTGACTCGTTTACACAAGGAAAACGTTGGCATCAAGGGCAAGAGCAAGCCCTTAGTTTAAAAGATTGGACGCCAATGCTGACCAGTAAAGGCTTTAGCGCCATGATTGACGATTGGATTGGCGTGATAAACAGCGGAAAGCTGGCTTCAGAAGTGGTGGCACGCAACTTGGCCTCGCACCAGCTGGCAGAGGCGCTGTGTCATTATATTGCGAAGCAAATTCGTTAAAACAAAGCGTGATTGAGTAGTAAGTGGACACCAATACTTGCGGCGTAGCCTGTTGCAATAATCGGTGTCCATTTTAGATGGCCTACAAAGGTGTATTTGCCGTGTGCAGCGCCCATCAGAGCCACTCCAGCGGCTGAGCCAATCGAGAGTAAACTGCCGCCGACGCCCGCTGTTAATGTGACGAGCAACCAGTTTCCGGTGGACATATCGGGTTCCATCGTCAGTACTGCAAACATGACGGGAATGTTATCGACAATCGCCGAAAGAAACCCAATCATCACGTTTGCCCATATGGGGTTCCATTGGCTATACATCACTTCCGAGATCAAGCCTAAATAACCCAGTAAGCTTAGCCCTCCTACGCACATGACCACCCCGTAGAAAAACAGTAGCGTATCCCATTCGGCGTGTGAAACTCGCTTAAAGACATCGAATGGCACCACAGAGCCAATACGTTTTAGGGCGGCCTCGTCATTATTTGCAATCGCAATTACGGTTTTTTTGGCCAGCGAAGTAGGTAAGGTTTTCCTGAGGAAATAGCCAAAAAATTGTAAGTAAGCGAGCCCCATCATCATGCCTATCACGGGTGGAAAGCGCACCACAGCATGGAATGCTACGGCGGTAGCAATGGTTAACATGAAAAGTACGACAATACGGCGGGCTCCGCGTTTAAGCTCGACATGTTCATGCAGGGTGGTTGGCTTTTCCTTGGGCAGGAAAAACGACATTAGCAATGCCGGAACAAGGTAGTTGATCACAGAAGGGAGAAACAGAGAAAGGAACTGTGAAAATGGCACATGGCCTGCTTGCCAAACCATTAAGGTGGTGATGTCTCCAAAAGGGCTAAAAGCGCCTCCGGCGTTAGCCGCTACGACGATATTAATACAAGCAATGTTGATAAAACGGGGGTTGTTTCCTGCCACTTTTAGTACGACAGCGCACATCAACAGTGCGGTGGTTAGGTTATCGGCAATTGGCGAGATGAAAAATGCAAGCAGCCCCGTGATCCAAAAAAGAGCACGAAAATCAAAACCTTTTCCCACCATCCACGCTTGTAATGCATCAAATAATCGCCGCTCTTCCATTGCACTGATGTAGGTCATCGCGACTAACAGAAACAGCAATAATTCGGCGTATTCCAGCAAGTTATGCTCTAGCGCGTTTTTGGCAATCTCGGTTAATTCATACTGCTGATAAACATAACCAATCATGGCCCAAATTAAACCAGCTGCAAGTAACACAGGTTTAGACTTTCGTAGCTTAAGGTACTCCTCCATCATGACCAAAGTGTATGCCAGAGTAAAAATGACTAAAGAGGCATAACCAATCGTTGAGTGTGTTAGATCTAACGAATCGATATCATTAGAGGAAGCGAGAGCGACTGAAGGAAAGAGTAAAGTGCAGAACAAAAGAAGCCATGTGCGTCGAGGTATCATTGTATTCACTCCTAGAAAGTTAGGCTGATAAAATTCTAGATCTATTGAAGATAGTTCGGTGTGAGATAGCTCTGATCTGCTTGATTTTTAATCTTATTCTTGACCTGTAAAGCGAATAAAGAAAAACCCTGTAGCAATAGCGACAGGGTTTGATTTTGATGAGTGGAAGTGAAGAAAGTTAGGCTTGAGCTTTTGCTAAATGGACTTCTTCTTCTTTCACGCCAGCTTGTGGATCATTAAAGCGAGCTTCATCTAACGCGCCTTCTGTTTTCGCCACAATAAGAGTCACACAGCTATCACCAGTAATATTGACTGCGGTGCGGATCATATCTAATAAGCGGTCAACACCCATAATCAAAGCAATACCTTCTAGTGGCAAGCCGACTTGGTTTAGCACCATCGCTAGCATGACAAGACCAACACCCGGAACGCCTGCTGTACCAACAGAGGCTAGTGTTGCCGTGAGGATGACCATCACGTAGTCACCCATGGTTAGGTCGATATTGAACGCTTGGGCAATAAATGCTGTCGCAACGCCTTGCATGATCGCTGTGCCATCCATGTTAACGGTCGCACCTAGCGGAATGGTGAAAGAAGCTATCTTGTTATCAACCCCTAAGCGGTTTTTAGCCGTTTCCATGGTGACGGGTATAGTCGCATTGGAAGAGGCTGTAGAGAAAGCGAACATAATGGCATCTTCCATTTTACGGAAGAAGGTGATTGGACTTAAACCAGTAAAGCCTTTCAACATCAAACTATAGGTGACAAAACCGTGTAGCAGCAGGGTAACCGTCAGTACTACGAAGTATTCTGCGAGGTTCAAAATGGCACTTAAACCAAGGCTGGTGAACAGTTTTGCCATCAGGAAAAATACGCCGTATGGAGCAAGGTTCATCAACAAGGCGACTAGTTTCATAATAACTTCGTTCAAGTCATTAAAAACGCCCGCAATACGCTCGCCCGGTTTACCCGCGGCACTGATGGCTATGCCAAATAGTACTGCAAAGACGATGACCTGCAGTGTTTTACCTTCTGCCATCGCGCTGATTGGGTTGGTCGGGAACATATCAATAAACACTTGGCCCAAAGAAGGGGCTTGCGCAGATTGGAATGAGCTTGCTGCGGTTAAATCGGCTCCGGACCCCGGTTGAAACACAGTGCCCATTGTCAGTGCCAGTGTGATGGCAATCGCAGTGGTTGCGATGTAAAAGGCTAGGGTTTTACCGCCCATGCGGCCAAGTGTGGTGAGATCTTTCAGTGAGCTCGTACCACAAACGAGAGAAACAAACACGAGGGGTACAACTAACATTTTTAAGCTGGCGATAAAGATTTTTCCGCCAACATCGAATAAGCCGTTAACGATATACGCGTCAACAAATCCGTTTTCAGCAAATAGGGCTCGAATGGCAAAGCCAGTCAAAATACCCGCTACCATACCTAAAATAACACGGCCGGTAAGCGACATCGGTTTTTTGGTATTCATTGTGAACACTCCTTTATTTTATGCACTTCGACATCATTTCAAAGCGTGCCGCAGGTTAGCAG
>NZ_NDIM01000199.1:0-7910 GCF_002241375.1 Vibrio sp. V19_P1S1T109
CCTTATTTCTTAAAGTGAATTACAATTAGTCTGTGATCTTATTCAATTAATGGGATTGTTCCCATTTTTACCTTTTATTATTTATGTCAATATTGTACTTGTAGTTGGGAATGTTCCCATTAAAAAGAAAAAATAGACAGTATTCCAATATAGGGTGGGCAAAAGTATGGCCAAGATAGCGAAGCAAGACGTGATACGTCTTATCGAGCTGGTAGGTGGTAAAGAGAACATCGCCAGTGTGAGTCACTGTTTGACTCGTTTACGCTTTGTTCTAAATGATACCGACAAGGCGGATAAAAAAGGACTAGAACAGCTGAGCATGGTTAAAGGGTGTTTTACCAATGCTGGGCAGTTTCAAGTTGTGATTGGTACTGAGGTGGACGAAGTTTACGCCATCTTAATCGGGCTTTCAGGCAAAGAAGCCGTTTCTAAAGATGAAGCGAAGAAAGCCGCTCGCCAAAACATGAACTTTTTAGAACGTGGCATTTCGCATCTTGCGGAAATCTTTGTTCCTTTGCTGCCAGCGATCATCACTGGCGGTTTAATCCTCGGTTTTCGTAATGTCATTGGCGACATTCGTATGTTCGATGGAAAAACCTTGGTTGAAATTAGCCAATTTTGGGCCACGGTTCATTCTTTCTTATGGTTAATTGGCGAGGCTATTTTCTTCTTCCTACCAGTTGGTGTTTGTTGGTCAACGGTGAAAAAGTTGGGTGGAACACCGATACTGGGTATTACTTTGGGTGTGACTCTGGTTTCGCCTCAATTAATGAATGCTTATCTGATCGGTAAGCAGATGCCCGAAGTGTGGGATTTTGGCTTGTTTGTGATAGAGAAAGTCGGCTATCAAGCTCAGGTGATTCCTGCGATGTTGGCGGGTGTTGCTCTGGCGTTTATTGAGACAAACTTAAAGCGCATCATCCCTTCTTATCTTTACCTCGTTGTTGTGCCGTTTATCTCTATCATATTGTCCGTTATTTTGGCCCACGCTTTAATTGGTCCATTTGGTCGCGTATTGGGCGATGGCGTCGCGTTTGCGGCTAAAGCTGCAATGACTGGCGATTTTGCGGTTATCGGTTCAATGGTGTTCGGTTTCTTGTATGCGCCATTGGTCATTACCGGGATTCACCATACCACCAACGCGGTGGATCTGCAGTTGATGCAAGAAATGGGTGGTACGCCAATTTGGCCACTGATTGCACTGTCAAATATTGCTCAAGCGTCTGCGGTCGTCGGTATCATCTTTATCAGTAAAAAACACGGTGAGCGAGACATCTCTGTTCCTGCGGCTATTTCGGCTTATTTGGGTGTGACAGAGCCAGCGATGTATGGTGTCAACTTAAAGTACAAGTTCCCAATGCTAAGCGCCATGATTGGTAGTGCTATTGCAGCCGCAATTTGTGGTAGTGCAGGGGTGATGGCGAATGGCATCGGTGTGGGTGGTTTACCAGGTATTCTTTCGATTCAACCACAATACTGGGGTATTTACGGCATCGCGATGCTGGTGGCGATGGCCGTCCCAATTCTGCTTACTCTGTTTTTATACAAACGAGCTCAAGCTAAAGGCGAGCTAGAGCCAGTAAGTGCATAACCTTTCATTCGAGTGGTGAGTTTTCACCACTCATTTTCATTTTGGTAAGTGAGTTGTCAATATGGTTATAACCAAGAGTGATAGTCAGTGGTGGAAAACTGCGACCATCTATCAGATTTATCCCAAAAGTTTTTGTGATAGCGGCAATAAAGGAACGGGAGATATCAAAGGGATCATCTCTAAACTGGATTACTTGCACCGCTTGGGAATTGATGCCATTTGGCTGACACCCATTTATTCATCTCCGATGGTTGATAACGGTTATGACATTTCGGATTATTACAGTGTCAATCCTCAATTCGGTAGCATGCAAGATTTTGATGAACTGCTGACTCAAGCTCATCAAAGAGGTATCCGCATTATTATGGATATTGTGGTTAACCACACCTCAACCGAGCACGCTTGGTTTCAGTCGGCGTTGGGTGATAAATCAAGCCCGTATCGTGACTATTATATTTGGCAAGACCCGATTAATGGTCAGGCTCCAAATAATTGGCAGTCAAAGTTTGGTGGTAGTGCATGGGCGTTAGATGACGCAACAGGGCAATATTATCTGCACCTATTTGCCAAAGAGCAGGCGGATCTAAATTGGGAAAATCCTCAAGTTCGTGAGGAAGTGAAGCAAGTGATTCGTTTTTGGGCCGAAAAAGGGGTGGATGGTTTTCGTCTCGATGTGATCAATTTAATCTCAAAAGCGCAGGATTTCAGTGATGATCACCAAGGTGATGGACGCCGTTTTTATACCGATGGCCCGCGCGTGCATGAATTTTTACAAGAGATCAGCCAAGCGGTTTTTCAACAATACGGCAGCGTCACTGTGGGGGAAATGTCCTCAACAACGCTTGAACATTGCCAACAATATTCACGCTTGGACGGCAAAGAGCTGTCGATGGTGTTTAACTTCCACCATTTAAAAGTGGATTATCCGAACGGTGAAAAATGGACGAAAGCGCCATTTGATTTCTTGCAATTGAAGCAGATTTTCAACCATTGGCAAACGGGTTTAAATGGTAAAGGGTGGGGAGCACTTTTTTGGTGTAACCATGATCAACCTCGTATCGTGAGCCGTTTAGGGGATGATCAACGTTATCGTGTTGAGTCGGCAAAAATGTTGGCCGCATCGATTCATATGATGCAAGGCACGCCTTATGTTTATCAAGGTGAAGAAATTGGCATGACCAATCCCGGCTACACCGCTATTGAACAGTACCGAGATGTGGAAAGTACTAACATTTACGACATCATGGTGAACCAGCAAGGGGTAAGTCATGAAGCGATGATGGCCATTCTTGCACAAAAATCCCGTGACAATTCTCGCACGCCAATGCAATGGAATGCAGAGCGCTTTGCTGGTTTTAGCCAAGGTCAGCCTTGGCTAGACATTGCAGAAAACTATCAAGAATTGAATGCGCAATGTGCGTTAGCTGATGAGCAATCGGTGTTCTATTTCTACCAAGAGTTGATAGCGCTGCGCAAAAAAATCGGTGTAATTACCGATGGTGATTACACCGATTTACTACCCGATCATAAAGAGATTTTTGCCTACCAGCGACGCAACGCGAAACAGGTGCTGATCTGTATCAATAACTATTATGGCGTTGACACCGAATGCGTGCTGCCAAAAGAGTTACCGATTGAGAAAGCAAAATACCTGTTAGGCAACTATACAGATATAAAACCACTCAAAGTTTTGGAACATCAAGTGCTTCGTCCGTATGAAACACGCGTAATTTTGTTCGATTTAGTATCCTGATTGAGTCCTACCCCTATAGATTCAGTCATTTTTCAGCCCCGAATTTTCGGGGCTTTTTTATCGACTCTGTTTATGAGTCACGGCTCAATGGTACTTTCTTCGTACTCTTATTGATTCAACGCAGTAGGCTCGACTGTTGATGGTTTGTTTAATGTTTTAACAACACCACAACTTTGTTGCTTGGTCACAATTAGTCACACAAAGATGAAACACAATCCGCTATAGTTTGCGTTCTTAGCAAACGGATGTGAAACACAATGAACAGTACTCTCTCCCCCTCTTATCGAGTGGTTCTCGTTGAAGACGATTTAGAACTCTCGGAACTGATCAAAGACTTTCTCAACCACTATGAGTTTTGTGTCTCAACGGTTGCGGATGGGATTCAAGCCGTTGATCGGATTTTGGATGAGCAACCTGATTTAGTCATTCTGGATATTATGCTACCAGGGCAAAGTGGTATGGATGTCTGCCGCGCTGTCCGAGATCAATACCACGGTATGATCTTAATGCAAACGGCGTTGGACGATGATATTGATCAGGTGATGGGGTTGGAACTGGGTGCCGATGACTATGTTGTTAAGCAGGTTAAGCCCCGTTTGCTACTGTCACGTATTCGAGCTTTGCTTCGGAGGCAAGCAAGAGGAAGTCAAAGTGACAAATATGAATTGTGCATAGGTAGCTTGTGGATGAATTTGCAACATCGAGCGGTATTACTTGAGCAGCAGCCCATAAAACTCACGACCAGCGAGTTTGAGCTCTTGTATCTACTCGCCCAACATGTCGGCACCATTGTCACGAGAGATGATATCGCTCAGCATGTGCGTGGTTTTGAATATGATGGTTTAGATCGCTCAATTGATCGTCGTATATCACGCTTGCGGCGTGCGCTCGGAGATGATCCTAATGAACCTAAGTTGATAAAAACGGTTCGAGGTAAAGGATATCAGCTCTGCGCTGTATCGGAAGGGAAGTGGTCATGATTCGATCTTTTTGGGTACTCTGGGTAGCTGTGTTTCTGCCGATCTTATTACTCAGTATTCCCACGCAATTTAATCCGATCCCATATCTTAGCCGCAGTATCTCTGAAGAATTTTATAAGCCTATCTATCAGAGTAACTTTACGTTTCTATCTGAAAAATTGCGTCAAGCGCCTCAAGCTGAGTGGACAATGATTATTGACGGCTATGCTAAGCATTTCAGTTACCCACTTCGATTAGAGGCATTAGACAGTTACCACGCCTCCCCAGAAGTTTATCAAGCGTTGCAAAAAGGCGAGATCATTTTTCAAGATGGTGATCCTATGGCACTTTTGCAAAGAGTGTTGAACAGTGACAAAGTGCTCTATTTCGCGATCAATGAACCGAGAGAACTCGCTGCGCTTAACCAGTCCAGAGGTACATTATACCTCGCGGTAGAAGATCTCCGTAGCCAACCTCGTACTCAATGGCAAACCAGTATTGCTGAGCAAAATAGCCGAATACCTTTAGAGTTGAGTCTATTGCAAGAGCAAGATTTGTCACCCATCGAGCGAAGTAAATTGTTGGCTGATGAAGAGCAGATGACCAGTTATATCAATCAACAAGGCAGCATGATCTTATTGGCTGAGGTGGATGAGAATACGTGGTTACGCGTCGAGGACAATATTTCCTACCAAACCCAATTAAAGCTCACTACGGCTATCGGCGGTTTCTTTTTTTTAGCCATTTCTGTGGCCTTAGTTATGTGGATTTATCCTTTATGGCGAGATCTGAAACGTCTGGTAAAAACGGCGAATGAATTTGGTCAAGGAGTATTATCTCGTAGAGCGACGACATCTCGGCTGTCCGTGGTCTCTCAGCTTAGTCATTCTTTTAATAACATGGCAAATAACATCGAAAAGCTGATTGCCAGCCAAAGAACCTTAACCAACGCCGTGGCGCATGATTTACGAACACCGCTCTACCGTTTACGCTTTGCATTTGAAATGCTTGAGGATGAAGACATTGCCTTAAGCCAGAAAGAAAAATACCGCCAAGTGATTCACTCCAGTATTGAAGATCTCGATCATTTGATTAACCAGACACTTGTTTTGTCGCGCTATAACCGTATCACAGATATTCGCCATTTTTCTTATTGCCACTTTGCCGACAATTTGGTTGCAGAAGCGGAGCATTTCCAGCTTGAAAACCCGCAACTCACATTGCGTGTCAGCGTGTTGGATTCGTTGCGACAGCAAACGATATTTGTCGATAATCGAGCTTTATTGCGGGCCGTTAAAAACTTGCTGAGTAATGCCGCGCGATTTGCGCAGCAAGAGATCCATCTCTCGTTGAACGAATCTGATGGGCAACTTTTTTTGGTGGTCGAAGACGATGGCCCCGGTATTGCGCCAGATGATATTGAACGTATTTTTGAGCCCTTTACTCAAGTGAATAATCAAGAGCGTAATAGTGAAAAAGGCCATGGTCTTGGGCTGGCGATTGTTAAACAGATCACTCGTTGGCATCAAGGTAAGGTTAGAGTAAAAGTAAATGGTTCAGCATTAGGGGGCGCATGTTTTGAACTGCAATGGCCGAAACAGATTTCTTTACCTAATGTGACCAAACTGGATACAAATGGTCAATAAACTGCTGACGATTTATTTGTATTGAGAATGCTACCTTGAATGGGTCGGTGAATCAGACCGCTCACAAGGAGTAAGCATGAATACCAAACTATTAGCGCTGTTTTTAAGCGGCGTATTTTTCTCATCCACCAGTGCCACTAAACCGATGGAATGGATCTCAGCCTTCAGCGATGGGGTTCGCTTAAATGACCAGCTCAGCCAAACCAATACGCAATCGAATGTGATGATGGATTACGCGCAACAAGATGCTGCAATGTATTTGGACGGTAGTGAAGTCGCCTTTCTTTCCATCAGTACCAGTTACCTCTTCTAATGCTTAATCACAGGAAAATATTATGTTTAAGTTAAACCAGTTGTTCGTGATCCTGAGTGTGCTCGCACTTATCGTGGGATGTAAAGCCGATGATTTGAAAGATGCGGATAAGCTGACTAAGCCTACGGTTAATGCTGGTGCTGATCAGATGTTAATACTGCCAGTAAATAGTATTACGTTGAGCGGAACGGCGAAATCTGAGTTATCAATATATGAAATTAAAACGAAGTCTTGGCGTCAAGTTTCTGGGCCTCAATCGCTTACTTTGATCAATGCAGATTCTCTGAAAGCAACGGCGTTTTATCCTACGATTGCTGGCACGTATATTTTTGAATTATCAGTCAAAGACAGTGGTGGAAGAAGCAACAGTGACCAAATGCAGGTGATCATTCAGGCGGCCGCGCAAAGCATGCAGCGAGCCTATATGCAGCAGGTTGATACCGTTGCTTGGCAGTATGCTGATAGGAACCAAGGCATGCTGAGCTTTAGTGATTTAGATTCGGTTTCTTTAACCGAAGTGGACACTCAATTAGAGCATGCGCTGACCTCACTCAATAGCGCTGCTGAGTTTGAGCTACATTTTGCCGCCAATGCTGGGGGAAATATACAAACGGCTTTGTTGTTATTAAATGCCCTTTCTGCTCAAGGAGTTCCGATTTGTTTAAGTGAAAGTTCATCTTGCCACTCTTTGGAACAAGGGTTTTTATTGCAGACTGAACTGCCAGAGAGTATCAATTGCAGTGATGCACAAAGCTGTGTTACCGCTCTACTTCAGTATATTGAGGGTTAACTAGACTACTTAGTGACGTCAGTTTATAGCGCTATGATGTAAAGAAACGAAAAAGCCAGCTCGAAAGCTGGCTTTTTATCGTTCTCAATCGAGAAAATATGGTGGAGGGGGACGGATTCGAACCATCGAAGGCGGAGCCGGCAGATTTACAGTCTGCTCCCTTTGGCCACTCGGGAACCCCTCCGGGTATTTTCCTATTCTAAAAATAGGCTTGAATGATGTTTTCCCAACATATCAGTCAAGGTTTCTCTTACGAGAGAATATGGTGGAGGGGGACGGATTCGAACCATCGAAGGCGGAGCCGGCAGATTTACAGTCTGCTCCCTTTGGCCACTCGGGAACCCCTCCGGGTGTTTTCCTATTCTAAAAATAGGCTTGAATGATGTTTTCCCAACGTATCAATCAAGGTTTCTCTTGCGAGAGAATATGGTGGAGGGGGACGGATTCGAACCATCGAAGGCGGAGCCGGCAGATTTACAGTCTGCTCCCTTTGGCCACTCGGGAACCCCTCCAGAGGGTTTTCATACAATGTGATTTATAGTGCTTATAAGGACACTATTGGCTCACAGTATGCTTAAACAACGTTTTCCCAACGCATTGCTCAAGTGCGGAGCGCATGATAGCAAACTCGCTCTCTCTGTAAAGCCTTTTTCTTATGATTTTGAATTGAATGCTGCCTTTTTGGGCAAAGGGGGGAGGAATGGATAGTTTTGCTCTATTTATACCCTTCCCACTTGAAGCTGCAGTGGTGTTGGCTACGTTAGCTCACCCCAATCACATAGTTTATCTATGCTCATGGGGATGAATTTACTTGCCGCCTACCTGCAACTTCAGGTTGTTTGGGTATAGCCTGTGTGT
>NZ_NDIM01000049.1:0-7902 GCF_002241375.1 Vibrio sp. V19_P1S1T109
ATAGTCACTACCTCTCAGCGATTTGCGAGTCATTCATCGATGCAGGTTTTGCACAACCACACAACTCTTTAAAAATATGGAACATTTTTTCCAGTTGTCTGAACACCATAAACACACCACCTAATGGCAGACTGTAGTTCATCCAACTGCTTGAAACTCCAAGAGTAATCAGTTCAAAAAAAGCATTTCTTTGAACATGCTGATACCCAAGGTAAATGATGGCAACAATAGAAACTAGAACGGCAAGTTCCAATGATAAAACCAGACAAAACCGCACTTTCTCCGGTAGTTTGTCTGAAAAGAATGTAATGTTTACGTGTGAACTTCGCTTGATGGCGATTGCGCACCCGACTAACGACATATACATAAAGAGAACTCTAGCGAGCTCTTCACTCCATAAGGAAGGATCATTCAGCAACCAGCGAGTACCGATCTGCCAAGTTAATACAACTAGCAGCGCAGCCATCAAAGGTACTGTGATGATTTCTTCTATATTATTGACAATCTTACGTAACATCTTGAACTCCATAGCTGGCCAAAAATGGCCAGCTAAAACATTGAGAGATCGACGAATCAATCCATTTACATTGCAGCAAGTTTCTCAACGATAGGTTGACCAATTTTGCTTTCAAACTCTTTGTAAAGGGGTTGCATCGCTTCACGGAACGGAGCAAGGTCTGGGTAAGTCACATTTACACCTTCGCTTTGGAAGAATGAAACCAGTTCTTCTTCTTGCTTTTTCACAGATGCAGTATGTGCATCACCCGCTTTCTTCACTGCTTTTTGAACCAGTTCTTTCTCTTTGTCAGTCAGTTTCTGCCAAGTTGCATCGGCGATAATTACCATCTGGTCGTTCACAATATGGTTTGTCATCGCCAAGTTCTTTTGCACTTCGTAGAACTTCATTGTTTTGATCGTTGGTAGTGGGTTTTCTTGTCCATCTACAGCGTTAGTTTGAAGTGCTAAGTAGACTTCTGAGAAAGCCATAGGCGTTGGTGATGCACCAGAAAGCTTTGCATAATTGAGGTTAGGTTTAGCATTAGGTACACGCAATTTCAGACCTTTAAAGTCTTCAATTGAGTTAAGTGGGCGGTTAGAAGTAGTTTCACGCGTACCGTTGTACCAAGTATCCAGTGCTCGCCAGTTAAACTTCGTCAACATCTCTTCACGAATACCTAATCCGAATTCAGACTCAAACATACGACGTAGATGATCAAAATCGCGAGCAACATACGGTAGAGTTACGGCTTCTGCTCTTGGGATCCATAATCCCATACGTCCAAACTCAGCATAAGTGATATCGAGATCACCCATACTCAGTTGTTGAAGCATTGCACGGTCATCACCAAGTTGAGCACTTGGATACAGAGCCAGTTTAATTTCACCCTTACTCATTTCTTCTAGGGTGTCTGCTAGCATTTTTGCAGAAGTGTATTCCACAGAACCTACGGAAGCCTGCATTCCCATTTTTAATGTAGTAGCGGCTTGTGCCGAAACAGCACACCCAAGAGTTAGCATTGCGATAGTAATCTTATTAATGGCTTTCATGTTATTCCCTTTATTTTTCGTGTTACACCTTACTTCACCATTTTCAAAAAAAAATTTTATTTTGTTTGAAAAAAATCTTCGTTATGAATTATCATTGCCGTGAAGATTATTTTCAAACCACCTTTTTTCAAAATGTGATCGCGGACAAAATTTGATTATTTCTGCCCTTTTGCGAATAAAGCAAAGAATCAAGTATATCTATTCAGATAGGTTGTTCGCCCGCAGTCAAAGACATACGAGGCCTGTTGTGAGAACAAAAAAATTAACGATCGAAGAACTTAAAAAATCTTTACAAGGTCAAACTGTTGTTTCTATACAGCCAGTGACCGGTAGTCCTTTAGACAAAACAGAATTTATTGTGGCAATGGCATTAGCCGCTGAGCAAGCGGGCGCAAAAGCACTGCGTATAGAAGGGGCTATTAACGTCGAGGCTGTTGCCGCAGCAGTGTCTATACCAATCATTGGTATCGTAAAACGCGATTTAATAGACAGCCCAATTAGGATCACGCCGTTCGCTTCAGACGTTGACGCCCTTGCAAATGCTGGTGCTACTATCATTGCATTTGATGCAACTAACCGCCCTCGCCCTGAAAGCCGTGAACATATTGCTCAGGCAATAAAAAATACTGGCTGCTTTGCAATGGCAGACAGCTCATGTTTTGAAGATGGCGAGTGGGCACACACTCAAGGCGTTGAAATTATTGGTACAACATTGTCAGGATACGTAGGAGATGCTGAACCAACCGAACCTGATTTCCAATTAGTACAAGCTTTCTCAGACGCCGGCTATTTCACTATGGCTGAAGGACGCTTTAATACGCCAGAACTCGCAGCGAAAGCTATTAAAGCGGGTGCTGTCGCTGTTACTGTTGGTTCGGCAATTACTCGCTTAGAAATTGTGACTCAATGGTTTAACAAAGCAACTCAAACTGCAGGAGAAAGGAAATGCGCACTCTAGCAATCGATATAGGCGGAACAAAAGTCGCATTGGGTGTCGTCGAAGGTGGCGTTCTAATTAAGAGACATCAAATAGAAACGCCTGAATCACAGAATGTTGTGCTTTTTACCCAGTCAATACTCAAGGACATCCAAAACTGGATTGACGATATCGACAATATTGGTCTCTCAACGACTGGCTTTGTAACCGAAAGCGGTATTACAGCCATTAACCCAGATACGCTCAGCTTCCCGACACCATTTCCATTCGCTCAAGAGTTGGAGAGGCAAACCAGTAAAACAGTTTCGATGTTAAACGATGCACAGGCAGCTGCCTGGTATGAGTTTGTGCAGTTAAATGATACTTCACTCAATATGGCCTTCATTACCGTTTCTACAGGTGTCGGTGGTGGAATCATTATTGACGGAAAACTTCATCAGGGTCATAGCGGACTCGCCGGACATATTGGGCACATGTCGATTGATATCAACGGCAAAGAATGCGGATGTGGTCAAGTTGGATGTGTTGAGTCAATTGCTTCAGGTACTGCAATTAAAAAAGCCAGTGATGAACTGTTTAATAAGCCACTAACAAACATTGAACTGTTTGAACAAGCTAATAATAATCCCGTAGCGGAACTTATCATCACCAATAGTGCAAACGCCATTGCTAGCCTATGCTGCAATTTAAAAGCCTGTTTGGATCTGGATGTTGTTGTACTTGGCGGAGGAATTGGCTTTGCGGACGGATACTTGAAAAGAGTGAATAACGCAATCCAAAGCCGCCCAAAAGTTTTCCAACTACCTGTTGTAGCAGCAAAAGGCAATTACGATGCATGTTTGCTAGGTGCTGCATTTCAATTTAAGGAGTAGCAGATGACGTTAAATGCGATTTCTGCACAACGTCTTTTTGATGGCGTTAAATATCATGATAATTCGGCTTTACTATGGGAAGGCACATCAATAAAAGCCGTTGTTCCTATCAGTCAACTCCCTGCTGATATCAAATATCAGCATTTTGAAGACGCCATCATCGCTCCAGGTTTTATCGACCTTCAGGTGAATGGTGGCGGTGATGTTATGTTTAACAATGACCTATCCCCTTCTGCGGCTGATACCATTTGTCGTGCGCATCGCTCCCATGGCACTTCTTACTTATTGCCAACTCTAATTAGCACCACACCTAGCGACATTCAAAAAGCACTCTCAGCTATCGATAAAGCTATAGAAGAAGGGGTTGTGGGTGTTTTAGGTATTCATCTTGAAGGCCCTTGGCTAAACCAAGAGAAGAAAGGCGCACATAATTCAAAGCTTTTTTACTCTCCTACACCTGAGCAGCTAGCAAATTTTAACTGGCTAACAAAAGGTAAAACACTCGTTACTGCTGCAGTGGAAAACATTTCTACAGACTCTTTAGAATGGCTAAAACATAAAGGGATTGTCGTAGCCTGTGGTCATAGCAATGCTAAAGCATATGAGTTGACCGATGAAAAGATGCAATTAGTGGATGGCTTCACGCATCTTTATAATGCTATGTCGGCATTGGAAGGTCGTGAACCCGGTGCAGTAGGAACGGCAATGCTGAGTGACCACACATGGTGTTCCATCATCACCGATGGCATTCATGTTCATCCAAAGAGTTTCTTGCTGGCTCACAAAGTGAAACCAAAAGGAAAACTACTTATCGTTACCGATGCTATGGCGAGCCTTGGCAGTGTAACCAACCAGTTCGAACTTGATGGTGAAACCATTCGTGTGGTGGACAACAAACTGGTCAACAGCCGAGGAAGTCTGGCTGGGGCTCACATAGGCATGGATGAATCCGTAGCGAACGTAATTAAGTGGGGAATTTGCGAACAAGAAGCCTTGAAAATGGCTTCAACCTACCCAGCCCAAGCAATCAAATGCGATGACTTAGGATTATTAAAACCAGGTTATAGAGCAGCAGCGACTGTATTAGATGCCAAGTATCAAAGCCAATCTGTATTAGTTGATGGGAAAGTTTTTTCAATTAGAGAGCAATGAGATTGTTAAAGGTCAGCACTATGATGAAAACCCTAGGCATACTTCCATCCAGTCATCTATCGTTCTAGTCAAGTGACGGCTCCGCCCAGTTTACTGATTGAGGAAATTGTCATCGTTCATTTTGCGGCAAATAGCTGCGCGGCATAAAGTGGTTTTATCCATCACGTCTTTTAGTCTTAGAATTCTGATGGGAAATGCCACCTATGTTTATCATCATGTGATAAACCACCGATGTGTAAAAGTGCAAAACAGGTTCGGCGTTTATTAAAGAGCAATTATTCTTAGAATAACGTACAAGTAGAACTGAATATGAAGCTAATGCTTTGATCTATGTACTTTTAAAATGTGTAACCTGACAAATTTGCACAACACGAGCTAGTCCTTCCCTTACAATGCAGAAGTAAGTTCCATTGTGCTAGTGAAAATCACGAAATGAATTGTCAAGGCAAGCTAATAGCTAATAAATGTATTATTCATCATTAGCCTATTGGTTTGTTTGAACACTATAACTCAGAGGATGTAATGCGTTATTTTAGTGAAAGTGAAGTAGCTGTGCTTAACCTTGTGATTAAAAAAGAAAGTTTATCAAAGGCTGGTGTAGCTTCACAGTCAGGCTTGAGTAAACCTACGGTTTCTAAGGTAATAGATTCGTTGTGTGCGCGAAAGGTATTGCTTGAGCAGAAAAAGGGCAACCGTATGCTTTACAGTATTAATGGTGGTTTTGATACCGTTTTGTCGGTCGAAATTAATGCCACGTTGATCCGCTTTGCTGTCTTTGACTTTACACTTTCACTCAAATGCTCCACTCAATTTAGTAAATACACTACTAAAGTTCGGGAACAGTTTTTAAATTCACTTTGTGAAGATATAAAAGTGTTCGTTAAACAGGAGGGTATTCACCGTGAGACAATGTTGGTAAGTGTCGCAACAGCAGGGGTTGTGGATTCTTTGTCTGGACAAGTCACTCGGTGATGGATTTAAAATTTCTCCAGCAGTTGCGCTCAGCCAATATCAGCGTGACAACAATAATACCAGTACAAAACGCAAGCAGCATGATCAAATTCTGGCAGGCATAGAAGCATCATTTAATCAATTCACTGTTTCTCTTACTGGTAATAAAACCAACATTGAACTCGATAATGGTAGTGAAGAAAAATATTTCGGGTTGGACTCACTAATTGCGTATAAATGGAATCAATTCCAATTGCTGGCTGGCTATAGCTTCCTTGATGAAAAAAATAAGGATATCTATGAAAAAGAAGATTGGCGAGTTGAAGGCCAGTGGACGCTTGCTCGCCGTACATTCTTATCTTTGACTTTCGACCGCGAACTCGCAGCGAAAAATACCAGCAGTGATGACAAAACTATCACATTAGGCTTACGTTACGACTTCTAAGGAGCAAATATGCAAATCCGACTCAAAGCGTCCCTGATTTCCGCAGCATTGGTTTTTACCCATTTTTCTGCGCAAGCTGACACCTTAATAGCCCCGTCACCCACAGCTAAGCTAGATGGTCAAAATAAGGTGGTAGCCATTTACGGCAACTCATATACCCATTACAATAATCACCTGAATACGCGCTTGCGGGATTTAACTCGATCACTGCTACCCAACAAAGCAGAAGGATACAGCTTTCGGGGCATTACCATTTCTAGCGGCCAATTGGGCTGGCATGAAGCCAACTTAACATTCCAAAACAGCTTAAAAAAATGGGATGTGGTGGTCTTTCAAGGTAACTCGATGGAACCCATCTCTAAAAAAAATGGGTCTAAAGAGTATTTTCAGCAATCGGCGAAAAACATGGCAAAAATTGCTCACGAGGCCGGTTCCAAAGTGGTTTATTTCATGACATGGGCTCAAAAATCACGCCCAGAGCAAACACAAGCACTTGCTAAAGCGTATCAAGATATCGCTAAAGCCACCGGAGGATTTGTTGCTCCGGTCGGATTAGCCTTTGAGCAAAGTATGAAGCGCTACCCCGAGATCGATCTTTACCATAGTGATGGTAAACATCCATCGCTGGCGGGAGCTTACTTAGCGGCATCCGTATTTTTTGCCACCTTGTACAATCAATCTCCGGTTGGTGGTGCGGTACCAACCGACACGGATATGCCAAAAGAAACAGCACATAAGCTACAAAAGGTTGCTTGGGATACCGTCCAAAGCTATCAAATGAATCACTAGAAAAATGAGGCTTAGCACTTCTGACCTGAAGAGTTAAGCCTGTTTCTTTTACTAAGATCAAGTTTCAAAACAGAAAATGAAAGCCGCTCAAAACCTTGTGGTAACCTTCGTATCAATAGCGGACACCCCATTGGCACCTATGAGAGATCAACTCGATTTAACTACCTACAAACAGCTCGCAGCACAACTCCAATCCTTGACCGAGTCGGAAGCCAATTTACACGCTTTTATTGTCGGCCATTTTGAAGAACTCTCTTACTACGGCATCATCGATCTTGCTCAAAAAGCGCAAGTCAGCAAGGCAACCATAGGGCGTTATTTGAATAAGCTGGGATTTACCGGCTATGCAGCATTCAAGAATGCGCTCAAACAAGAGTTGATAACCAATAATATGGTTGCGCCAATCGAAGCCAATAAATCGAAGCTTTTCGATCTGGAGATTGATACGAAGACAGAAGCTCAACGCTATATTGGTAATGTCGCCCAACTTATTGATCAATTCCGCCAAGAGTTAGATATCGAAGAACTCGATAAGCTTTCACAAAAAATTGCTGATAAGAATCGTACGATTTATGTGGTCGGCCCCGCTTCCTCACACTCTTTGGCTATGCATTTTTCAACCTTACTTAAATACAGCCGCTCTAATGTCGTTTTGCTGTCTTTAAACAAAGGCGAATTACCCAAGGCAATGCTAGGTATCTCAGGGGATGATGTCTTGGTGGCTTTTTCCTATTACCGATTCAACCCTGTTGTCTTGGATATCACCAAATATTTCAATAGCAAACGCGCCTTCGTTGCCATGGTGACTAATACGCACTCCAACCCTTATGGGATATACAGTGACATGCAATTTGTTTTGCCTAGTGATGTTGACTCCATCTTCCACAGCCGTACGATAGGCTTTTTGTTTGTGGAATTACTGCTGTTTTTGGTGCAGAAAGCCTCACGAAATAACGATAATTTTGAAGAACTTGAGGAGCTATTTAAGTTCTTTGGTACTTTTTCCTCACTTGAGTTTAAGTAACATTTCAATTGCTTTACAACTGAACCTAATTCTGGCAAACAGAATGAAATTAACTTATTAAATCATTAAATTAATTAAGCCAACTTACTGCAAGCAGGTTCGTACTCGCCAATAATTCAACTAATATCTAGTGTAAAAATGACTGCACATTCAAGACTACATTGATGCGCTCAATATATTGCGC
>NZ_NDIM01000099.1:0-7896 GCF_002241375.1 Vibrio sp. V19_P1S1T109
GACATAAAGGTGATGATCACTGTCACTATTGCAACAAGGTAATCGCCCAAAATAGCTTGGATAGATTTAGCAAGGACGGCAACTGGAATGGTTAAGTCACCTTGGTAGCTAATTGGCGCCATAAACAAAAATAGACCAATTAACGAAGGGATGAAAAACATCCAAAAGCTACTTTGTGTTGGTGCTACAGGAGCTTCAATAGTTTGAGCGTTATCTTGCATGTCGTGTCTCGTATTACTGCGGGTCAATAGTCACCAATTGGTGGCATAAAAATGCACTAAATAGCTCTATTTAGTCATTGCAGGCAAGAATATCTATTTTTAAGATGGCTTGCAATACTATTCATTAATCAAGGTTAAGTATTCAAACAAAAGAGCTGTTATTCTCAGATAACATGGTCATTTGTTTTGTTATTGTTGCATTGGTTAATAATCTGTTGGTGATTGAGGCGTGCGTTTTAAAAAGAATTAAGGAGGGCTGAGGAAAATTGGGTGGTTAAGGTAAGAGGGACGGGTCAGTCAAAGGCCTTTAACCGGAGGCTAAAGGCCAAAAATGTATAGGTCCAATGAGCTTTATTGAGCTGTACTGATATTCAAACGTTGTAGGCTAACGCTAAGCGCATCATCGAATTGACTAAAGAAATTATCTTCACCGACCAAATCAACAATCCCCGCTTTTTTCAGTTTCATTGCAACACGAGTATTTGCACCAGAGATCAACACTTGCACATTCTTTTTATGGAAGTTTTCGATCATTTCCTCAATGGATTGCAGGCCAGTAATGTCCATAAATGGAACCCATTTAAGGCGAATAATTAAAATTTCTGGCTGCTCTTGAATGCTGCTCATCACACGCTCAAAGGTTTCAGCCGCAGCAAAGAAAAATGGGCCTTCTAAGGCATAAACGGCGAGCTCTCTTGGTAACTGAGTTTGCCCATGACGAAGCAGCTCAGCACTGAGCTCATGGTGTGTACTGGCTTTTACCTCAACACTAGATGCCATACGTTTTACAAAGTGAAGGGTAGCGATGATCACCCCGATGTTGACGGCGACAACTAAGTCCGCAAACACGGTTAATCCAAATGTTAGCAACAAAATAACCACATCGGCTTTGGGTGCACGTTTAACCAATTTAATAAAGTGGGGAACTTCACTCATGTTCCATGCTACGACGAACAAAATCGCACTGAGTACTGCCAGTGGAATATTGACGGCTAATGGTGCAAGTGCAATAAGGATGATGACCAGAGTGAGCGAGTGCACCACGCCCGAAAGTGGGCTTGTCCCCCCGTTGCGTATATTGGTTGCAGTACGTGCAATGGCGCCTGTTGCTGCAATACCACCGAAGAGCGGAGCCACGATATTAGCGATACCTTGGCCGACTAACTCTTGGTTTGAGTTGTGTTTGGTGCCCGCCATACCATCGGCGACCACCGCCGAAAGCAATGATTCAATCGCACCTAGCATGGCAATCGCAAAAGCAGGGCCAATCAATAGAATAATTTGAGAGAAGCTAACTTCTGGAAGCGAAAACTCTGGCAGTCCTTGAGGTATGCCTCCAAAAGCCGATCCAATCGTGCGGATCCCTTCAAAGCCAACAAAATATTGCAACACGGTAACGGTGACGAGAGCAAGCAGCGGCCCTGGTACTTTCGAGAGCTTCGGGATCTTAGGGCCGAAGATAACCAGCGCGAGTGAAAATAATGCAAGGCTTGTGGTGGCCCAATCCATCTGCGGAAAGGCATGGAAAATAGACACTAATTTTTGATGAAAATGCTCACCTTCGATTTTGGGGAGGCCGAAGAATTCTTGCCATTGCCCAACCCAGATGATGACACCGATACCGCTGGTGAAGCCGACGATTACGGGGTCAGGAATATAGCGGATGATGCTACCGAGTTTTGCGACCCCCAGAACCAATAGAATCACACCGGCCATCATAGTGGCTATCTGCAACCCACTGACCCCATACTGGCTAACAATTCCAGCGAGTATCACGATGAAAGCACCCGTTGGGCCGGCTATCTGCACTCGCGAGCCGCCAAACAGTGAAACGATAACGCCTGCAATAATGGCGGTGTATATCCCTTGCTCCGGTTTCACGCCAGAAGCAATAGCGAATGCCATCGCCAGTGGCAGAGCGACAACCCCTACAATCAAACCTGCACTGATATTATTTAGCCACTGTTTTGGTCGTAGCAGACCGGCTTTATAGGATTCATATACGGCAAACATAGTTGATAACCTTATTGAAAATAGGGGAAAATAGAAAGCGCGGTGGATTCTACGCTCATTTAAAATGCTGTAAAGAGGGGTGAATATTCAACGGAGGTTATAAATATAGTGGTTCGGCGGCGGAATTTTTACTATTTAGAGTTGTGGATGTGAGTCTATTTTCTTATGATTCACTAGGTAGGATGTTTTTTATACAGAGATGGAGTTTGTGATGATTAATAAACGTTTTTTTAAAACAAAAGAAGAAGTCGAAGTGACCTTTGAAGTGGACGTCCCAGATACGGCTGGCAATGTTGCGATAGTAGCGGACTTTCTTGACTGGCAACCAGAACCAATGAAAAAGGTGGCGAAAAGTAATAGTTTTAAATTTAAAACCCGTTTACCTAAAGATGCTGAATTTCAATTTCGTTACTTGTTGGATGACCAACAATGGGTTAACGATCCTAGCGCTGACCAGTACATTGCCAATGGTTTTGGCGAGGAAAATAGCCTAGTAACGACTTATCAATAGGTTGTTGATAAATCTTGTGAAAGCGTGAAACATGATTAGGACAGTACTCATTTTTACGTGTAATTGTTGATTTGTTATAAGGCACTCCGGTGCCTTTTTTGACCATAGAATCACACGATATAGGTGACTTTTGAAACAGAAAGTCTTAATCTTGAGGCTCTTTTGACTTAATCCACAGGATAGATAGTGCTTCCTCGTTCTCTCATTCTGCGCTTTTCTGAGCTTTCACTTCCAAAAAAAGCGTCGATTATTGGCCTACCGATTGTCGCGGCCATCGCATTTTCCTCGTCTATTCAGGATAGCTCCTTACAGCGCCAAATTGAGCTCTCTATTACCGAAACTCAAATTGTTCAGTCGATTTTATCTGATGCTATTGAGGTAAAAAATCTTCCGGATTTTGAATATGAGATTAAATCTGGTGACAATTTAAGTACTATCTTTAATCAACTTGGCTTTGGTTACCAAGACTTGATGAAGATTATGGAAACCGATTTAAACTACCTCGCATTGGATACGTTAAAACCTGGCAACATCCTCAGGTTTTGGAAAGCGCAAAATGGAAATGCGCTTTCCAAAATGGAGCTAGAATTTAGCCTAGTCGAGCGCGCGGTATATTCACGTTTAGATGATGGTACCTATGAGTTTCAAGATGTTAAAATACCGGGTGTATGGAAAGAGTTCGCCATGGTTGGCGAGATCCAAGGCAGCTTTTCTCAGTCGGTCAATTCGATAGGGTTAGGCAGCGCTGAGATAGAACAGATCGTCTCTTTACTTAAAGATAAACTCAATTTCTCTCGTGATCTTAGGGTTGGCGATCGATTTGAAGTGGTTCAATCTCGTCAATTTGTCGGTGAGAAATTGACGGGCAATCGTGAAATCCAAGCGATTAAAATCTACAGTCGAGGCAAAGACGTTTCTGCTTATTTACACCGTGATGGGCAGTACTATGACAAAAATGGCGATAGTTTACAGCGCGCATTTCAACGCTATCCGACGACAAATAAACGCATTACCTCTAACTTTGATGCGCATCGCCTGCACCCAGTCACAAAAAGAGTGGCTCCGCACAATGGTACTGATTTTGGTGTACCAGTCGGTACTCCGGTATTCTCGACTGGCGATGGTACGGTGATCATGACGCGTAAGCACCCTTATGCGGGTAATTACGTGGTGATACAACATGGCAGTACTTACAAAACACGCTATTTGCATTTGAGTAAAATTTTAGTGCGTAAAGGTCAGAAAGTATCGCGAGGTGAGCGGATCGGTTTATCTGGGCAATCGGGCCGAGTCACTGGGCCTCATCTGCATTATGAGCTGATGGTTCGAGATCGCGCAGTGAATGCCATGACCGCCAACATACCAATGGCAAACTCAGTGCCTAAAAAAGAGATGGCGGGGTTTGTTGCAAGGCGTAATGAACTCGATTCTATGCTTCAGCAGCAAGAACTGCGGTATGCCACCAGTGAGTCTTCGGCTGACCAAGAGTCTTAATTTGATAGCATAATGGATATTAGTAATCCCTCACTTTCAGAGTGAGGGTTTTTTATGCGCGCCGTACATGGCTCATGTTGTTCCAGTGAGTCACGATAGAGTGCGGTGTTTCTGGCTTTGAAAAATAGTAACCTTGGATCTGTTCACAGCCCATAGCATAGAGTTTCTCCAGAGCTTCTTGGTTCTCCACCCCTTCTGCGACGAGATCAACTCGAAGTTGATTTGCCAATTGAATAATCAACCAAACTACGCGCTCCGCTGTTTCGTTACACACCATGTTTTTGATAAAAGTGGCATCAATTTTAATGCAATCGATGGGGTAGCTATGGATGTAATTCAAGCTCGAATAGCCAGTGCCAAAGTCATCAAGCGCGATGGTAAAACCAAGTAGTCTGAGCTTATCTAAGATGTATCTAACTTCACTGGTTTGTGAAAGTAGTACTGTTTCGGTGAGCTCAATTGTGAATTCATTAGGCTCAAAGCCGTATTGAGTAATGGTTTGCATTAAGTGTTCGAGATAGCGCTTGGAGTTGATCAGTTCATGTGCCGAACAGTTAAGTCCTAATTTTACCTTGTAGCCTAAGCCCTCCTCTAGCTCAACTTTTGCTAGGCATGCCAGCTCAACAATGCGTTCTCCTAATTCCACAATTAAACCTGACTGCTCAGCAGTATCGATAAACTCAATCGGTGAAATCGCACCCAGAGTTTCGCTATTCCAGCGAGTGAGAATCTCAAAATAGTTCCACTGTTCTTGGTGACGACTGACGATCGGTTGCGCCACCACAAATAGTTCACTATTTTTACTGGTTAACTTATTGAGTTCACGGCGTAGAGCTTCTGTGATTTGGGTTTGACGATGGTATTGGTCACTCAGATGGGTATCATAGCAACGGATATTACTACCGCGAGTTTGCTTACACTCTTTGAGTGCTAAACAGGCATTGAGAATCAGTTGATCGGCCGTGATTGTCTCTTGAGTTTTCCTTGAAATGCCAATGCTTAAGCTAATTTTAATGCGATGTGATGCATCGACATAACCTGTATTTAGCTTATCCAATATACAGCGGCAGATTTGCAACGGATCATTAGAGAAGGTGATAAACGCATATTCATCCCCTGCGATTCGAAATGCCAAATTCTCTTCCGGAACGCTTTTAATGATGGCATTAGCCACAAACTTAATGATTTGGTCGCCAATATAGTGCCCATATAAGTCATTGATCGATTTAAAATTATCGATGTCTAAATAAGCAAGAGTAAACGGTTCATTGGTTGTTTCAACTAAGCGTTCTAATTTGTCAGCTAGATAACTGCGGTTCATTAAATCGGTCAGGTTGTCGTGAGAAACTTCGTAACTAAGTTGATTAACCAAGCTGTCAGAGCGTTCGCTCAACCACTTATTGCGCAGGCTGTGAACGACTATGTTCGCAATGATTCGGTGGTAGCCAATCACGAATTCCTCATCTTCGATGGGAGAATAGAAGGTAGACACGAGCATTCCGAGTATTTCGCCATTCTTGGCACGTAGGGGAATACCGATATAGGCATCAATCTTATTTTCAATTAGAAACTTGTCATCAGGAAAAATTTTGGTCACTTGTGATGGAAACAGACAGTATTCCTGTTTTGATTTCCACACTTGCTCACACGGTGTTCCCCTGAGCGGATAACCCGTGTCGTTGTTGTCTGGCGTCTCACCAGCATGAGATAAGGTGTGAGCTCTGTAATGCCATTTGTCTAACTCGACGATGCATGTACAGCAGGTTTGAAAATGTGTATGCAGCACCAATGTGGCCCGATCATGTAACTCAGAGCCATCGAGCAGCATGAGCTCGTTAATGGTGTTTAGACTAACTGCATCCCTAGCCAATGATGTTTTAGTCATATGTCGTACTCTGTTTTTTTAGAATATGCACTTAGTGACTATGGTCGACATTGCGCAGTTTTGCCACTCGCAATGATGGGTACTTGAGACGTAAAAAAATAAAATATTGGTTATTCAGCGGCTTAGTTGCAGAGTTTTATGAGTACTTTTTTGTCTAGGGTAAATTTGCTCTGGTGGACAATTTTGTGATGGAAATAGACGTAACCCCAATTTAGTTACCTAGCTTCATGCGTTAATTTTTCTTTTAAGTAGTTGAGAAATAAATGAGTTCGAGTGTGTTGATAATCAAGTTTAGGGTAATAAGCGTAAACCGTTGCTTGATCAACGGTGATATCGGGTAGCAAACGTACCAGATTGCCCAAACGTAGCTCTTCTTTGACCATCACGTCGTTGGTGACAATCACTCCCATGCCATTTTTGCCTGCATAGAAAAGTGCTTCTGGATTGGTTGTCGCGAAGTTACCCGATAACGATAGGCGTTTGCCCGTTGAGGTTTTTAATTCGCGCGTTGTGTGTTCTCCCCAAATCAAGACATTGTGCTGTTGAAGCTGTTCGGCAGATTTGGGCATACCATATTTTTCAATATAGTTAGGAGAAGCATAAAAGCCGGCCCTATGTTCAAATAGGGGTGAGGCTTTAAAACTGAGGGAGTTGAGTTGGTCAATTTCTCAGCTGATGAATAAATCAAGGTGAAGTTCGGGCAATTGCCCCGGAGTTGTTGTGGTCAGTTGGATTCGAATGTCAGGGTAGCGCTGTAGAAATTCATCTAAATACTGCACCAAAAATTTTGAGCCCACAGAGAGTGTCGCCCCAATTTTTAGCAGGCCAGCGGGAGTTTGGCTGACAGATCGTGTTTCATCAACCACCGATTGCCAACTTTCAAGTTGTGCTTTTGCTCGCTCATAAAAGAGAGCACCCGCTTCGGTTTGTGTCACCGTTCGAGTGGTGCGCTTAAGTAACTGCACGCCAATTTTCTCTTCCAGCCAATGTACTCGTTTACTGATGGCTGAGCTGGTGGTATTGAGCTTACGTGCCGCGCCGTTAAAGCTGCCTTCTTCAACCACTCGCATGTATGTTTTAACATTTTGTATCCAATCCATCGTTACCCTACTCATTCCTCATTGGAACTAATTCATTTCCTGAGTGCTTTATTATCAAATCTGAGTTGCCAATATATACTGAAAACGTATTTTGACACCACACCTACCGACGATAAGAGCTCACTTAGCAACCCATGAAAACTCTCGCTAGCACACCATTTAAAAAGACGCCGATGTTATTGGCGATGATGATCATTGCCACGGGCCAAGTTGGGGTGAGCATCTATTTACCTGCACTGCCGTTGATCAGCCGAGACTTAATGGTTGACCAAGCCAGTATTCAATGGCTCGTCACGCTCTTTTTAGTGGCGTTTGGAATGTCACAGCTTTTTTACGGGCCATTGTCTGATGCGGTTGGTAGACGCCCGACATTTTTACTCGGGCAGGGGATCTACTTGGCCGGTACAGTATTGTGTGTCTGTTTTTCGGATAATTTTCATGCGTTGGCTGCTGGTCGCCTACTGCAAGGGCTTGGCGCGGGAAGTGCTTCTGTTCTTGGCCGCAGTGTGCTGCGTGACAGTTATGATGGTCTGCAATTAACAAAGGCGCTTTCTTACATCGCCATCACCGCCTCAATTATGCCAATTATTGCCCCTGTGCTCGGTGGGTGGCTTGCCTTTCATTTAAGTTGGCAGTCCGTGTTTGTGTTCGTATTAGTGTATATCTGTACCA
>NZ_NDIM01000188.1:0-7855 GCF_002241375.1 Vibrio sp. V19_P1S1T109
TATTATGACGCAGCAACGCAACCTCGCACCTTCTGAAGAAATCATGATTCAGATTAATGATATGAATAAATGGTACGGTGAATTTCATGTACTAAAGAATATCAATCTTACCGTTAAAAAAGGCGAAAAGATCGTTATTTGTGGCCCTTCAGGCTCAGGAAAATCGACCATGATTCGCTGTATTAACCGCTTGGAAGAGCACCAAAAAGGACAAATCGTCGTCGCGGGAAACGAACTGACGGAAGATCTTAAAAATATCGAAGCCGTGCGACGCGAGGTCGGTATGTGCTTCCAACATTTCAATCTTTTTCCACATTTAACCGTGTTAGAAAACTGTACACTCGCTCCAATTTGGGTAAAAAAGATGCCTAAAGGAGAAGCTGAAGCGGTTGCGATGAAGTATTTGGAACGCGTAAAGATTCCTGATCAAGCCGACAAATATCCCGGTCAACTTTCTGGCGGTCAGCAGCAACGAGTTGCGATTGCACGCTCATTGTGCATGAACCCACAGATTATGTTATTTGATGAACCAACATCTGCACTTGACCCAGAAATGGTACGGGAAGTATTAGATGTTATGGTTGAACTTGCAGGAGAAGGCATGACAATGCTTTGTGTTACCCATGAGATGGGCTTTGCTAAAGAAGTGGCCGATCGCGTTATTTTCATGGATGCTGGTGAGATCATTGAAGAAAATAACCCTGTTGAATTTTTTGAAAATCCTCAATCCGATAGAACGCGCAATTTTCTCTCTCAAATTCTCCATCATTAATGGATTAACGACCAACAAAGAGAGAGGTGAACATCACCTCTCTCTTTGTTTATGAGCATAGACACATGGTGTTACACATTCTTTAACATCTAAGTGACTATTTTTATTAAAATTTGCACAAGACAAATACGACACAGGGCTTGATTTTTAGCTCATTCAGCCCCATAAATGTACAAACAAACATAAACCCTTACGAGGAAGATTATGAACAGCCCTATGTTTACTCGCTCAGCTAGCTTAGAGAGCACACTACAAACTAATAAAGTGTTGAAGAATACTTACTTCTTGCTTTCAATGACTCTTATCACCAGTGCTATTGCTGCGATGGCAACAATGGCAATGCAGATTTCACCATTCATGGCACTCGCTATGCAGTTGGGAGCAATCGGTATTCTATTCTTCGTGATGCCTAAAGCCATTAATTCTTCTTCTGGTATAGTGTGGACATTTGTGTTCACCACATTAATGGGCGGAGCTCTGGGCCCAATGCTTAATCACTATGCGGCAATCCCGAATGGCTCTAGCATTATTGCTCAGGCACTCGGTCTTACTGGCCTTGTTTTTATGGGCTTATCAGCTTATACCATTACGACTAAAAAAGACTTTTCGTTCATGAGAAGTTTTTTAATGGCAGGCCTCATTATTGTCATCGTTGCGGCGATTATTAATATTTTTGTTGGTTCTACCGTTGGCCAACTTGCGATCAGCAGCATCGCGGCGCTCGTGTTTTCTGGTTTTATCCTATTTGACACAAGCCGCATCGTACGAGGTGAGGAGACAAACTACATTAGTGCTACCATCTCAATGTATCTAAATATCCTGAACTTGTTCACAAGCTTATTGGCTATTCTAGGCATTATGAACGACGACTAATTTACGTCGACATTTTGTCCAAACGAGCCCGCAAGCCACAGCTTGCGGGCTTTTTGCTTTCTAAACAGTTGAGATCACACATTCACTACGCTACCCTAAACGCGGATTTTTAATCGAGTAATAAAGATGTTTGAATACAATGGTAAAACCGTCGAAACTGATGCTCAGGGTTACCTCCTAGACCATACCCAATGGGAAGAAGGAATGATCCAGACACTGGCCAGTCAGGAAGGTATCGAGTTAACAGACGCTCATCTAGAAGTCATTTTGTTCGTACGCCACTTTTATGAAGAGTTTAATACTTCACCCGCAGTGCGTATGTTAGTCAAAGCGATGGAAAAAGCGCATGGTCCGGAAAAAGGCAATAGCAAATATCTGTTCAAACTCTTTAAAAAAGGCCCGGCCAAACAAGCAACTAAACTTGCTGGGTTACCAAAACCTGCCAAATGCTTGTAGTGTGAAACTAAGCCCCCAAGCAACTTAACCATACAAAGCACAAAGCGGTGCTACTTTTAAAGTATTTCGAATCCGCTATATTTTTCAGTATAAGAAAGAAGTGATTCACGCAACACAGACATTACTTTCGCCGTTTTGGGGCCTTGTTGAAGCCACTGATAAAACTGCTCCAAATTTTCACTATTCCCAATGGCGATGACTTCAACCTCGCCGTTATGTAAATTTTTAGCATAGCCTGTTAAGCCTAGCTTTAGTCCTTGATGAGCGGTGTGATAACGAAAACCAACCCCTTGGACCCTGCCTGTCACGATAAACTTGTCGCACTGTTGAGCCATTTGGATCCCTCTATCTATGTTTAAATACTCAATCATTTATCTACTAAAATGCGTCGTTCACTATAATGAAAGAAATGACAATGGGTTAATTTGATGTACATCCCATAGACACTCTCTCCAAACAATTTCCTTTATTTACGTATGACGCTCGCTCTTTGTTTGCTTTCCATTACCTTTTCTATGAAAATACGCCCCCATTTTGAATATTCATCGAGTAATGTATGACAGCTGCAATCTATCTAGTCAAAGGCCGTGAAAAATCTTTGCGCCGTAAACATCCATGGGTTTTTTCCCGAGGGATCAGCAAGGTAGAAGGTGAGCCTAGCCTTGGAGAGACCGTCGACGTTTATACTCATGATAATCAGTGGTTAGCAAAAGCAGCCTATTCCCCTACTTCTCAAATTCGAGCTCGCGTTTGGAGCTTTGAGAAGCAGGAGATCAATGTCGATTTTTTTGTGAAACGGCTCGAAGATGCACTGTTAGTTCGCCAGGAGATTATTGAACGAGATGGTCTTACAGGCTTTAGGCTGATTGCAGCAGAATCAGATGGGTTGCCCGGTATTACTATCGATAAGTATCAAGATTATCTAGTATGCCAACTGCTTAGCGCAGGGGCTGAATATCATAAAACGAATATTGTTAAAGCGCTGACAATCGTTTTCCCAGAGTGCCATGTTTACGAACGTTCAGATGTTGCCGTTCGTAAAAAAGAAGGTTTGGAAGAGCACATGGGCGTGCTGCATGGCGATGAGCCGCCAAAATCAGTCATTATCGAAGAAAATGGCGTAAAAATTAGCGTCGATATTGTTGGTGGACACAAAACAGGCTTTTACCTAGACCAACGTGACAGCCGCCAGAAATCAATAAAATATGTGAAGGATAAAGATGTCCTTAACTGTTTTTGTTATACCGGAGGCTTCGGTTTGTATGCTCTTAAAGGCGGTGCCAAACGTGTAATTAATGCCGACGTCTCACAACCTGCATTAGATACCGCCAAATACAATGCAGAGATCAATCAATTCGATATTTCCAAAAAACGCGCTGTATTTTTGAATGCCGATGTTTTCAAATTATTGCGAGAATATCGTGATCAAGGAACGCTGTTTGATGTGGTGATTATGGATCCACCTAAGTTCGTATCGAGTAAAAACAACCTGACCTCCGGTGCAAACGGTTATAAAGACATCAATATGTTGGCAATGCAAATTTTAAAACCGGGTGGCACTTTACTCACCTATTCATGCTCTGGCCTTATGGGCACCGATCTCTTCCAAAAAATCATTGCCGATGCGGCGCTCGATGCAGGTCGTAGCGTTAAATTTGTTGAAAGGTTCGAGCAAGCCGCTGACCACTTAACAGATTCAGCCTACCCTGAAGGGTTTTATCTAAAAGGGTTCGCCTGTAAGGTGTTGTAAGCCGTATTTTATAGGCAGCAAGAAAAACCGGAGCTCTAATCAAGCTCCGGTTTTCGTTATTTTAGTCCTTTAAATGGTTTAGGTTATCCATCAAGCTACTGGTGATATCCGCAGCTGACGCACCATCAAAGTCCACGGTCAATGTTTGACCCGACTTAACAATCGTTAGGTGCGATTCATGTTCATTTCCTGTAACACGGATAGATACATCGTCCGCAACACCTTGATGATCTACACCACCCAGTCCATCAAGCAATGCTGTGATCTCATCTTTGGTCATGTCTCCAAACAAATCGGAAAAATCTAACGAATCCCCTTCCGAACGATGGAAGTCAGTAACGCGGTCAGTCGCGGTTTCCATCTCAACCCATTTGAATATGTCTGCACCACTATCACCCGTTAAGATATCACTACCAAGGCCGCCAATAAGGGTGTCGTTACCTTCACCACCTCTCAAACCATCGTTGTGAGAACCACCATCAATATAATCATCACCAGTATGACCAAAAAGGATATCAGAGCCAGATTGACCAAATATTCGATCATTGCCACTACCGCCATTAACGACGTCAGCATTACGGCTTGATACATCGTTCGATAATAACAAACCATCATTATCTAACATTGAATCAGTGCCAGAAAGATTGCCTGTCATTACGTGATGATTGGCAATCTCAGACGCAGAAAGTTCCAAATCATCATCACTACTGTAACCATGAGATCCCGTCATTCCTGCATAAATGACGTCATTTCCAGAGCCCGTCTCAATATGATCGTTCCCCGATCCACCACTAACAGTTTGGTTTTGAGAGCCATTATTATAACCTTGCCCTACGTGAATATGGTTTTCATTGCCATGAACATCACGTACTGTACCTAACAAATTACCCCCGAAAGCAACATCGAATCTATCTGGGTGCTGTGAGTTTTCACCATTTCTAATAACTATCATGTCATTTAAATCATTGCCTTCAACCGTCAATGGTAAACCTACGGGTACACCATTTTTATCTACAGCGTTGACCGAAATCGTTAAAGTACTATTGGCAGCATCACCATCATTATCTCTCACTGTATAACTAAAAACTTCCTGTGCGTTGAGGGGGATCTTAGAGGCATCCTCAGTCACTTGATAAGTATAGCTACCATCAGCCATCAGAATCAGCTCGCCATACAAACCAATAACCTTAGTGCCAACACCGGTATTAATACTGCTTGATGTTTCTCCATTCACACACCCTATGACAGTCAATGATCCATCGGCACCGTGCAAATCGTTATGCATTACATTACCTAAAGCACTTGGCAAATGGTAACCACTTCCTTCAACAATCTTTGCCACCAAGTCAAACTGGTTGGATGCATTTTCGTCTGTCTTTATCGAGTTGATAACATTACCGTTTTTATCAACAAAACCTAAGACTTCAACTGTATACATCTTACCTTCAAATTCAAAAGTCACAGATTGACTTTCAATAGTAATGATATCCCTTGGATCAGACTGATTATTTGGTGTTTCGTTATGGGCAAAATTCACCGTAATCGTCACAGGAGTTACTCGACCATAAGCATCGGTTACTGAAAACGTTACATCTAGTGTTGCCCCCGTAATCGAGTCATAGATAGGGTAATTATAGTGAGTAAAGGTTCCTAGTTGGACTAGCTCATTGAGAGCTATATTTCCAGCTAGTCCACTATCGTTATCAATAAAACCATACCCTGATTGCCCATACCCTGCACTCGTTCCCCAGCGTACTTGGTCTAAATCAGGGTCAGCATCGCGCGAATCATAAATTGTAATATTTGAACCACCTGCGATATTGCTCCACTTAGCCGAAACACCGTTAAAATTAAATGAATCGGCTAATACATTGATTGAAGCAACATCCGCATTAGCGATAGGAGCATCATCCTCAATAACAATGGTGATTGTACTTGTGTTCGAAATACCACTTGAATTTTGTGCTTCAATGGGGATATCAATCACAAGTTCATCTTCTCCACCATTATTCGTGTGGTCGAATACAGCATGCAACTGACTAGTCACCTTGCCTTGGTTATCTACGGTAATTTCGACCACTTTATTGTCAGCAACCGTTCCAATCAGTCTCTGTTTATCCGCAGATAAGTTCCAGGTAATAGCTACACCATTAGAAGTGTAAGTACCAACCGGAATCCCCATAGAAAGCTCAGAGGTGTTCGCAATATTAAGCTGCCCTTCCACTGAGGTCTGGTTAGTCGTGTCTTGTGAACCAGTGATAGATGCGTCATCCGCAATCCCGCCTTGTAATCCTTCTTCAGAAACATTGAGCGTCAATTCACCAATAACCGGTGGAGACACAGGCTTGACCGCAAAACCAAGCACAGCACTGTCACCATCGGCATCAGTAACTTTCACTTGGAAATCAATGTCTCCATCACCTAACGGCGATTGTATATTTTGATACTGGTAAAACTCCCATTTTCCCGTTGTCGGTGTAAACTCGAGTTTGAAGACTAAATGCCCTTCTGCATCTTTACCAGTAAGAGTATTTGCTCCTACTAATCCAACAGTAATGTCAGAGCCAGTAACCGTTTTGAGTGTCGCAGATTCATCCAGGCCAACTAATTGTAGTGCACCTCGGCCATCGGCCCCCCATTGCGGTTCAACGACACCAGAACCATAAGCAATTGGCTGCGGCGCATCCGAACCAAGAAACTCGATATTTTTAACGGTAAAGTCACTATTATCTTTATGATTGAACGAGTTACCATTATCAGTAGCTTTGATAACCATCGTATCAAAGCCACCCTGCTGCACAGAAAAGTCTTTAGCGTAATCTCCACGATTTTCATCAGAGGTAAAACTTTGAGTTGCAATCAGCTTTCCATCTCGCCAAAACTCAACAATCCCGCTTTCGCCCTCACCGCCAAACATTTTGCTGAACTCAATTTTCGCACCATAAGCTACCGTGTTAGGATCGAGTTTAATAACCAACTCTTCGGATGCAGAACTGCCATCTGAAAACTTACGAAAATCAACTTCATTAGCAAGATTATGGTACGGAGAATCCTTACTACTAACGCCGATACCTTCGCTGTCACCATTAATATTTGCACTAACTAACGTGGATGATAAAGCTGAAGAGAATCCTTTTGCAGTAATAGTAAATTGACCACCGTCAATCGTAGTCCTATTACCACGGTAACTCGTTAAATCAAACTGGCCAGTTAACACATCAGGGATGTCAGTTGCTGTGGCAGCAACTGGATCCATCGCATGGTCGCTAGGCGCATCGTCTTCAATGATGATAGATAATTTGCTTTCCGTTGTGGTTTGCCCATCTGAAACAAATACGCCGAGATCTAAACTCAGTGTATCTTCTTGGGAGCCATCTGGATGGTCGACAGGGCTGAGTAAAGTGACCGTATAGTTCCACTCGCCCTTGCCACTTGCATTAGGAGCAGTAAGTTCGATTTCAATAACGGATTTAGAATCACTCCCAGATGTAGAGCCTATCAGCTTGTGATTTTGAGCATCCCATTCCCAAACGACTTCCATACCTCCCGACGTGATGCCCTCCGGTCCCGAAAGAGTGATCCCTACGGAATCGCTATCTATATCATCAATTGTGATGGTGCCAGATGCCTTAACTGCGTCGCTTGTATCTGAGGATCCAATATCATCTTGAAGTCCACCAGATAAGCCTTCCTCGGAGAGAGGAGCAATGCTTGAGATTGCGATGATCGCCGCGTCGTTCGTGCCCGTGATGGTCACGGTCACGGTGTGCGGCGTGCCGTCCACGCTCTGCACGGTGAAGGTCTCAACCTTGGTCTCGTCTTTGCCCAAGTACTCCACTTTGCTGTTGTCGACGTTGTACGTCCACACGCCACCTTCTGTGATGCTCAGGCTGCCCAGCGGCGCGCCTTCCGTCGGGTGCGCCACCGCCGTCACGTTTGTGAGGAAGGTGTTGTCGGCGTTGTTCCCATCCTTGTCTTCCGCGGTCAGAGTGCCGCTGTCACTT
>NZ_NDIM01000338.1:0-7837 GCF_002241375.1 Vibrio sp. V19_P1S1T109
CCCTATATTTAGATAAAAAGTCCGCAGGTGGATTGAATCTAAGCCAGATAAAAATATTTGGCACTCCACTCCCTTTATTTTTATTTTTACTGATCACTGTATTAGCCGCCCATATTACTGACACTTTACCTAGCGGTCTGGTCGGTGGTTTTTCTTTTATGTTTGTCATCGGCGCGATATTTGGCGAAGTTGGCAAACGCCTACCTATTTTTAATAAATACATCGGCGGTGCACCGGTAATGATTTTCTTGGTTGCTGCTTGGTTCGTCCACATGGGCTGGCTCAGCGACCGTGAAATAAAAACCGTGACCGAAGTGATGGATAAGAGCAAGTTCTTGGATCTGTTCATCGCAGTACTCATTACTGGCTCCATTTTGGCGGTCAACCGTAAACTACTGATCCGCTCTCTAGCCGGTTACATTCCAACCATTCTGGCTGCGGTTGCCGGTGCGGCGATATTTGGTATCGCTATCGGCCTCGTATTTGGTATCACCCCTGATCGCATCATGATGCTGTATGTGCTGCCGATTATGGGCGGTGGTAATGGCGCAGGTGCAATTCCACTTTCCGAGATATATGAATCGGTCACTGGTGGTTCAAAAGAACAATACTACTCAGTAGCGGTCGCCATTTTAACTATCGCTAATATAGTGGCTATCATCGTAGCTGCTGCTCTGAACATTATTGGTGAAAAGATCCCATTATTAACTGGCAATGGCGAGCTAGTACGCAGATCAAAACTAGACGTCAATGAAGAAGCCCAAAATCTTAATATCACTCACCGTGAAATTGCGATTGGTTTAATGCTGGCCGCATGTGTGTACACCTTCTCTTACGCTTTATCGAAAGAAATTCTGCCCGGTTTTGGCTCGATTCAGATCCACACTTTTGCTTACATGGTGGTGATCATCGCCATACTTAACGCGGCGGGTTTGTGCAGTGATGAAATCAAAGAGGGCGCGAAACGCCTGTCGAATTTCTTCTCAAAACAGATGCTGTGGCTATTGATGGTCGGCGTTGGTATTGCTTATACCGATCTGGCGGAAATCATCAATGCCTTAACCTTTACTAACGTGATTATTGCCACTGTTATTGTACTTGGGGCGACTTTGGGTGCTGCTTTAGGTGGTTGGGCGATGGGCTTCTATCCTATTGAATCCTCTATCACCGCAGGTCTGTGTATGGCTAATCGCGGCGGTTCTGGTGACCTTGAAGTGCTCGCGGCCTCTAACCGTATGAATTTGCTCTCTTACGCACAAATCTCTTCACGTCTGGGTGGCGGCATTGTGCTCGTTATCGCCAGCGTGGTGTTCGGTATGTTTGTTTAACCCTTGCTCCTTGGGATTATTTGGCGCGCCTAGCGCGCCTCTTTTTTCTCCCTATTTTCAACCCTGTTTTTATCACTGGAAGTGACTATGCAATCAACCTCACTATTCCTCGAAGGGATTAATTTGCTGACCCTGGGGATGGGCTTTGTGTTCATCTTTTTGATTTTCTTAGTATTTGCAACTCGCACCATGTCGTACTTGATTGTACGTTTTGCCCCGCCTCAAGTACCAACCAAAACGGGCAATAAAAAAACACCAGCCAATAAGGCTAAATCCAAACAAAACCAAGGTGAGTTGCTCGCGGTGCTCACCGCCGCTATCCATCACCATAAAGCACAACAAAAATTATCTTAGTGAAGGAGAAATAACAGATGACTCAGGCGATTAAACGCGTAGGTGTAACCGATGTCGTATTACGCGACGCTCACCAATCTCTTTTTGCCACTCGCTTACGGATTGACGACATGCTGCCGATTGCGCAGCAATTAGATCAGATCGGCTATTGGTCTTTGGAATGTTGGGGAGGCGCGACTTTTGACAGTTGCATCCGCTTTTTAGGCGAAGACCCATGGCAACGCCTACGCTTGCTCAAACAAGCCATGCCCAATACGCCACTGCAAATGCTACTGCGCGGACAAAACCTACTCGGCTATCGTCACTATGCTGATGATGTAGTGGATACCTTTGTCGAGCGCGCAGTGAAAAATGGCATGGATGTGTTTCGCGTATTCGATGCGATGAATGATGTGCGTAACATGCAACAAGCTCTACAAGCGGTGAAAAAGATGGGCGCACATGCGCAAGGCACGCTCTGTTACACCACGAGTCCAGTGCACAATTTACAAACTTGGGTCGACATAGCGCAGCAACTGTCGGAGCTGGGTGTCGATTCGATTGCCCTTAAAGATATGGCCGGCATTTTAACCCCGTATTCTGCCGAAGAGTTAATCTCAACCCTGAAAAGACAAGTGGATGTCGAATTACATCTGCACTGCCACTCCACTGCTGGCCTTGCCGATATGACCTTACTCAAAGCGATTGAAGCGGGCGTTGATCGGGTCGATACCGCGATTTCCAGCATGAGTGGCACTTATGGTCATCCAGCGACGGAATCTCTGGTCGCCACCTTGCAAGGCACGGGCTACGACACCGGGTTGGATATCGCTAAGCTCGAAAATATTGCGACCTATTTCCGCGATGTACGCAAAAAATACCACGCCTTTGAAGGCATGATGAAAGGCAGTGATGCACGTATTTTGGTGGCGCAAGTCCCGGGCGGTATGCTGACCAACATGGAAAGCCAACTCAAACAGCAAAACGCACTGGATAAACTCGATTTAGTGCTCGAAGAGATCCCGCGTGTACGTGAAGAGCTTGGCTTTTTGCCACTAGTGACTCCGACGTCACAAATCGTGGGTACACAAGCGGTGATCAACGTCGTAATGGGTGAGCGTTACAAAACCATCACTAAAGAAACCAGCGGAGTACTGAAAGGTGAATACGGTAAAACACCTGCGCCGGTCAACGTGCAGTTGCAAGCTCGAGTATTAGCAGGTGCTGAGCCCATAACCTGCCGTCCCGCTGATTTGATTACTGCTGAAATGCCAACCTTGCAAGACCGCGTATTACAGCAAGCTAAAGAGCAACACATCACTCTAGCCAAGAATGCGATTGATGATGTGCTGACCATTGCGCTGTTCGATCAAGTGGGTTGGAAGTTCCTCGCGAATCGCCATAACCCAGAAGCATTTGAACCCGCACCACAAGCAGCAAAAACTGGTGACGCCTCTCAAATGCCTACGGCAAAAACCAAAGCCGCGTCAGTGGAAAGTCAGTCCGTCGCAAGTAACGGTGTCTACACCATTACCGTCAACAACCAAAGCTATGTGGTGAAGGTAGATGAAGGCGGCGAGCTGACACATGTCGCGCCAGCAGCGTCGGCCAATAACGCACCAGTACCGAGTGCAGCAGAAGGTGAAAACCTCGCAGCCCCCCTTTCTGGCAATATCTGGAAAATTCATGCGGCAGCAGGTGATGAAGTGGCTGAAGGCGATGTCTTGCTGATCTTAGAAGCGATGAAGATGGAAACTGAAATCCGCGCCCCACGTGCCGGAGTGATCAGTGTCATTGAAGTCAATGAAGGCGATGCAGTACAAGTCGGCGACGCCTTGCTAGTACTAGCGTAATCAGGGACAAAAATAATGGAAAACGTTTTAGCTATGGTGCGTGATTTTGGCCTATTCCACCTCCAGTGGGGGCAAGCCATCATGATCCTTGTCGGTTTAGCGCTGCTCTATCTGGCTATTTTTAAACGCTTTGAGCCTTTGCTACTAGTGCCTATTGGGTTTGGTGGCATTCTCTCTAATCTGCCTGATGCAGGGCTTGCCATGTCGGCGATAGAAAATGCCTTGTATGCCGCCAAACCGGAAGTGATGACGGCCTTTTCAGAGGTACTGCAACTTAGCTCGTACATGCCTTTGGAGATTAAGCAAGCACTGAGTAGTGCAACGCCACTGCAAATGACCACCTTGCACTTGCTCGCCGAGCAGTATCAGTACAGCGATGGCATGCTTTATCTGTTTTACAGTCTAGCCATCGCCTCCGGAGTTGGCCCTCTACTCATTTTTATGGGCGTAGGGGCAATGACGGATTTTGGTCCACTGCTCGCCAACCCCAAAACCCTGCTGCTCGGTGCGGCGGCTCAGTTTGGTATTTTCACTACCGTACTGGGTGCATTGGCATTAAGCAGTTTAGGGGTGATGGATTTTAGCGTGGCGCAAGCCGCCGCGATTGGCATCATAGGTGGTGCGGATGGCCCTACGGCAATTTACGTCTCGAGCATGCTCGCACCTGAATTGTTGGGGGCAATTGCGGTCGCAGCCTACTCCTACATGGCGTTAGTACCTATGATTCAGCCGCCGATAATGCGTGCGCTGACCACGCAAGAAGAACGCAAAATTCAGATGCATCAACTGCGCCAGGTACACAAGCTAGAAAAAATTGGCTTTCCACTGCTGTTACTGATTTTGATTGCGCTCTTACTGCCTTCTGCAACGCCACTGCTCGGTATGTTCTGCTTTGGCAACTTGATGCGTGAGTGTGGTGTGGTGGAGCGTTTATCCGACACAGCGCAAAACGCACTGATTAACATAGTGACTATTTTCCTTGGCCTATCAGTCGGTTCGAAACTGATGGCGGATAAATTCCTCCAGCCACAAACTATCGGCATTTTGGTGCTCGGTATTGTTGCGTTTTGTGTCGGTACTGCCGCAGGGGTTTTGATGGCTAAACTGATGAACCGTTTCTCCACCACCAAACTCAACCCACTGATTGGTTCAGCCGGAGTTTCTGCCGTGCCGATGGCGGCACGCGTCTCCAACAAGGTCGGGCTAGAAGCCAACGCGCAGAATTTTTTGCTGATGCATGCCATGGGACCAAACGTCGCTGGGGTCATTGGCTCTGCAGTAGCGGCAGGTGTTATGATCAAATATGTGATGGGATAGACATTATTGATTGGTGTTTCTTAGACTCCAATCAATAAGCCTCACTTATAGCAAGGATAGACTCGCCGGCATGAAAATATCACTAGCCCACTTTTTACACACCAAAGTCTGCCAGACTCTTTCGTTTCAGCAAAGGGTCGGTGCACTACTGGTTGCTATGGTAGTGATCCAGCTTTTGCTGGTAGCCGGCTTTTTCCATCAAACTCTTAGTGAAACCCTACAAGATCAGATCAGCACTAAGGCTCTGATTCAAGCGCGTGAGATTGCGACTGACCCCAATTTAATTGCCCTAATCCAACAAAATCGTCTCACCGAAGTACAGACTAAAATCGATCGCCTACAACGCATTTCAGATGCCAACTTTATTGTGATTGGCGATGCCAATGGTATTCGCATTGCCCATCCAGATGAGCGAAAAATTGGTTTACCCATGCAAGGCGGTGACAGCAGTAGAGCGTTAAAAGAGGGCGAATATTACACCTCAACCCAAAAAGGCAGCCTAGGCTGGGCAATTCGCGGTAAGGCTGCTGTTGTCTCACCTTCCGGACAGGTTCTGGGTGTGGTTTCTGTGGGCTATTTACTCGATCATATCAGTGATTGGCTACGCATTTACTCCTATCCAATGCTCAGTACTGTGGCCCTACTCATGCTGCTTTCTGGATTGAGCGCTTGGCTGTTTACCCGCCATATCAAGCAACAGATGTTCAATATGGAGCCGGAAGAGATCGCCATGAACCTCAACCTGCAGCAATCCATTCTACAAAGTGTGTATGAAGGAATAGTTGCGATTAGCTTGAAGGGTGAAATCCTTTCTGTGAACGCTAAGGCACTGAATATTCTTGGCATTGCCCACCAACCGAATCATCTGATTGGACGTAATGTTCAAGAGTTCATCACTCCGACTTACTTTTTCATGGGTGCTAGTCCGTTTGGTCAGTTAGCACAGCAAAACAGCACCAGCCAGCAAGATGAACTGATTAGCTGTAATGGTGAAACCTTGGTGGCGAACCGTGTGCCAATCAATTCAGGGCAACAGCAAATTGGTTGGGTGGTGAGTTTTCGTCGCCGCAACGACTTCAATACGCTGACTTCCCAGCTTAGCCAGATCCGTCAGCACAACGATAACCTACGCGTAATGAGTCACGAGTTTGCTAACCGACTATCCACCATCGGCGGCTTAATTCAAATCGGCGCATACGATGAAGCCGTCAAAACCATTCGCCGCGAAACCGCCGAGCAGCAGCAACTGATCGATTTCATCTCCCAGACCTTTCATCCCAAAGTGATCGCAGGATTACTGCTCGGTAAATACAGCCGTGCTAAAGAGCTAGGGCTGTGCTTGGAGTTCGACCCGATGTCACATCTACATCAAGAGCCGCAATGCATGACGTCAGATGAGCTGGCGGCAGTGCTCGGTAACCTACTGGATAACGCATTTGAAGCGACGCTAAAAAACCCAAACAACAATAAAACCATATCCCTGCTGCTGACCGATAACGGTGAAGAGTTGGTGATTGAAGTGGCAGATAATGGCAATGGCATTCCTGCCGACATTGCCCAAACCTTGTTTCTCAAGGGAGTGAGTAGCAAAAACCAGCAAGGACACGGTATTGGACTTTACCTTGTTCATCAATTTGTCACTCAGGCTCATGGTTCGATACTTATCGACAGTGCAGAGCCGCAAGGGACTATTTTTTCTATTTTTATTCCCAATCGACCCAAAACACTTGTGGCGGAAAACCACTTACCACTAGCTGAAGGGCATAATAAGAGCTGATTATGATGGAATTAATCGACGTATTGATCGTAGAGGATGAAACGAGCATTGCTGATGTGCACAGCTTTTATCTCAAACAAACTACCCGCTTTCGCCCTGTTGGCGTGGCACAAAGTATTAATGAAGCACGTAACATGGTGCGCATTCTCAAGCCTAAACTGATTTTTTTAGACAACTACCTACCAGATGGTCGTGGCATAGAGTTTTTAAAGGAGCTAACTCATCAACCGCAAGCACCAGATGTGATTTTTATCACTGCCGCTTCCGATATGGAGACAGTACGCGAAGCTGTTCGCTGCGGAGTATTTGATTACCTGTTAAAACCAATTGCCTATGATCGAGTGCAAAACTCGCTGGAGCGTTATCTAAAATACACTAGCTCGCTGCGCGCTAATGACAGCGTCAATCAGCGCCACGTTGATGAACTGTTTAATTTTCAGGCTAAAACTGAGCAACTCGATAGTTTACCCAAAGGGATAGATGAACTTACTTTGATCAAAATCCAAGAGATTTATCACCATGAACCACAAACCGCGTACACCGCAGAGTTGTTAGGACAAGCGATTGGGATCAGCAAAACCACCGCCAGACGTTATCTTGAATATTGTGTGGCCAGTGGTTTTCTGGAAGCTTGTATCCAGCATGGTCGGGTAGGTCGTCCTGAGCGGCTTTACCAAAAACGCTAACTACCGCTTTGATTTATAACGTGTAATGGAAGGGGAGCACTTCGGTACTCTCCCCTATTTCCAGCACCCCTTCTAAGTTGTCGCTATGACACTGACAAAGTGGGATCACAAACACCCCTTCTTCATCTTTATCGCATTTTACCAACATCGCCTGAGAAGACGGTGCTAAACAGTTAATCTCGGAACAAAACGCCTGACTTTCACGGCTAAAATGTTGCCAATACGCCAACCAATTTTCTCGCGCTTGAGCAGAAGCCAAATCTCTAGAAACCTTTCTAACTAACATCGCATCACCACTGTGGCTATTGAGTCGCTCTATTACAATGGATTTCGACTCGCCTGAGCATGAAGTAATTCAAAGTTCGCCGTAACGGAAAAAATCTTATTGGTTTTTATGTATTTATATAGCGATGAACGTTGAAGTAGTCGCATTGTAATGGCGTGGAGGGTAACTGGTTGCCTGGCCGAAAAATAGGAGCTGGGAACGACCAAATTTTAATTAAGAAAAATTAAATATTGTTATGTTTAATGCCGACATTCATG
>NZ_NDIM01000086.1:0-7699 GCF_002241375.1 Vibrio sp. V19_P1S1T109
GATTGATACTGCTCAAAACGCAAGCAATCGCTTTAGCTTAAACGTGATGATGCGGACTTTCTATCCTGTATTCGCCTTGAATATGGTAAGCTGCGCCCCTATTTTTAAGTCTATTCACCGTAGGCTCACGAGAATTCCCACGCCTACTTCATTGTGTAAAGAGAATTGTGATGAACTTCGATTTAAATATGATCCCTACCACCTTTGATATGCTGCATGCTGGGCTCAGTGCATCAAGCCTTTTGCTACTTCTCATTGCGGTATCACGCAAATCAAAAGTCGTTGAGAAAGTTGTTGAAAAACCTGTCGAGAAAATTGTCGAAGTCGAAAAGCCGGTTGAAACGATTGTTGAAGTCGAAAAAATCGTAGAAGTAGAAAAAGTGATTGAGCGCGTAGTTGAAGTCGAATCTAAATTAGCGACAGCGCCAACCGATTCCGCCCTACAACTGTTGTCGTTAATGCAGCAAGAAGCTCGTCTGATTGACTTCTTAAATGAAGATGTCACCGCTTTTTCAGATGAGGAAGTTGGAGCTGCGGCGCGCGTGATCCACGCCGGTGGTAAAAAAGTCCTACAAGATTACATTCAGCTCACGCCTATTCGCGGCGAAGATGAAGAGAGCCGAATTACCATTGAAGCCGGTTTCAACCCGCAAGAAGTTCGCTTAACGGGTAATGTGACGGGTTCAGCACCCTTTAATGGCACCTTAGTCCATAAAGGCTGGAAAGCAACAGCTATCACTTTGCCTAAATTGGCTGAACAGTATGATGCTTCAATCATCGCACCTGCCGAGGTTGAATTGTAATGGAACAGACAGCGCCAAAATTTAGTATTGGTATTGACTTAGGCACAACACATTGCGTGCTCTCTTATGTTGATACACAGGATGAAAACGCTCGCGTTTCAGTAATGAGCATCCCTCAACTTACCGCGCCCGGTACGGTTGAAAGCCGCCATCAATTAGGCTCGTTTTTATACCAGCCTCATGAACATGAGATGAGCCCTGCCGCACGTGTTTTGCCTTGGTCGGCCGAGCCAAAAGCTTTAGTCGGTGCCATTGCGCGCAACCTTGGTAGTAAGACACCGATTCGTTTAGTCGCCAGTGCCAAATCATGGCTATGTCATGGTGGCATCAATCGACGTGATGCATTTTTACCCGTGGGTAGCAGCGATGAAGTGGAAAAGATCTCGCCATTAAAAGCCACTGAGTGCTATCTAGAGCATTTAAAAAGCGCTTGGGATCACGCTCACCCTGACTTCCCCTTAGCCACACAAGATGTCACGTTAACAGTACCCGCTTCATTTGATCCAGCCGCCCGAGATTTAACCGCTGAAGCAGCACGCAACGTTGGTTTTGAGCAATTAACGCTGCTTGAAGAGCCACAAGCGGCTTTATACAGTTGGATAGATAATAGCCACGATGCGTGGCGCGATGAAGTCAAGGTGGGTGACATTGTTCTGGTGGTTGATATTGGTGGGGGAACCACTGATTTATCCTTAGTGGAAGTGACTGAAGACGCTGGTAACTTAACGCTCAATCGGATTGCGGTTGGTGAGCACATCTTACTCGGCGGCGACAACATGGACCTTGCCCTTGCTTACCGTTTAAAAATGAAATTGGCGCAAGAAGGTAAAGAATTAGCCCCTTGGCAAGTACAAGCGATGACGCACGCTTGCCGAGATGCTAAAGAGGCGCTTCTGAATGACAGTGCCCTACATTCCGTACCGATTGTGGTACCAAGTCGCGGTTCAAAACTGCTCGGTACAACGCTTAAAACCGAATTGACTCAACAAGAAGTGCAACAAACCTTGGTCGATGGTTTTTTCCCACAAGTGAATATCACAGATCATCCCGTACAAAAAGCACGTGGCGCATTAACGCAAATGGGCCTTCCCTACGCGCAAGACGCTGGAATTACCCGCCATATCGCCGCGTTCTTGGCAAAACAAGCCCATGCAATGGGTGGTGAAATATCCGCTCTAGAAAAATCCGCTCTGAATGATAACCCATTTGCTGGCATGCCCGGTATGGGCGAAGCTCCAGAGATGGATTTTATTAAACCGACCGCCATCTTACTAAACGGTGGCGTGTTAAAATCCGATTTATTAGCAAACCGTCTTCTCAGCACTATTAATGCTTGGTTGAGCACTGTGGGAGCACCACAGATGAAGCGCTTAACAGGCTTAGACCTTGATTTAGCCGTCGCCTGCGGCGCAGCGTATTACGGCGCAGTTCGTCGTGGACAAGGTGTGCGTATTCGCGGTGGTATAGCCTCGAGTTATTACGTCGGTATTGAAAGTGCTATGCCTGCCATTCCGGGGATCGCACCACCGATGGAAGCCTTGTGCGTCGCTCCATTTGGCATGGAAGAAGGAACCAGTGTCCGCGTACCAAGCCAAGAGTTTGGATTGGTCATTGGTGAGCCTGTGCATTTTCAATTCTTTGGTTCAACAATACGCCGCGATGACGAAGCTGGCATGCACTTAGATTATTGGGCTCCAGAAGAACTTGTAGAGCTGCCCGAGCTCCACGTCACCTTGCCTGTTTCTGAAGGACGTCGACAAGGCGAAGTCGTGCCGGTTCACTTAGCCTCAACGATCACAGAACTCGGGACACTTCACTTAGAAGCCATTGCGACCGACAACGGCCAAACATGGCACGTTGAGTTCGATGTGCGTGAAGATCCTCAAGTCACTCAATAATCCCCACACGGCATCTTCGGATGCCGTTTTTGAAATTCAGGAGCCTCCATGTCTTCTCCTCGCTTTCTCGTCGGTATCGATTTAGGCACCACCAATACTGTGGTGGCATTTTGTGAAATCACCGAATCGTTAGAAGACTCACCCGTGCATCTTTTTGAGGTCGACCAATTGATTGGCCCCGGTGAAGTGGTTCGAAAACCACTCCTTCCGTCATTTCGTTATCACCCAGCCGACGGGCAGATCGCACCTGATGCCCTATCGCTCCCTTGGCAAATTAAACCGGTTATGGGCGATAGCAAAGAGGTAATTATTGGCCAATGGGCAAGAGATTTAGGTGCAAAAGTAGAAGGGCGACAAGTATCCAGCGCGAAAAGTTGGCTCTCCCACCAAGGGGTTAATCGCAAGCAAGCCATCTTACCGTGGGCAGGCGCTCACGATGTGGCGAAAGTTTCCCCTGTGATTGCCAGCGCCAGTTATCTCAATCACATCCGGCAAGCATGGAACTACCGTCATCCAAGTCATCGACTTGAAGATCAAAACGTCATTATCACCGTACCGGCATCATTTGATGAAACGGCTCGTAAGCTCACCCTCGAAGCTGCAACACTGGCTGGCTTAAGCTCAATTGTACTACTTGAAGAGCCACAAGCCGTTTGCTATGACTGGTACGCACGTCACCGCCATTGTGCCTCACAGCAACTGCAATCACTCCCTTTGATCTTGGTTTGTGATGTGGGCGGTGGTACGACAGACCTCAGTTTAATTGAAGCGAAACACAGCGCAGACAGCCAACTTTCTCTTGACCGAATTGGCGTGGGTGATCACTTAATGCTCGGAGGTGACAACCTTGATTTAGCATTAGCTCATCTAGCTGAACAGCGCTTTGACGGTTCGAAAAAATTAACCGCCGCCAGTTTGAGCAAACTAATTCAGCAAACTCGCCAAGTCAAAGAGCAACTCTTATCAAACCAAGCCCCAGAGCAGCTAAAAATTACGCTCCTTGGCAGTGGTTCAAAGCTATTAGGCGCAGCAAAAAGCATTTCCCTGACGAAACAAGAGGTGCATGAGATTGCACTGGAAGGCTTTTTCCCACTTTGCTCGGTACAAGAACGTCCAACTAAACGCCGCAGTGCTGTGGTGGAATTCGGTTTGCCCTACGCAGCCGACCCTGCCGTGAGTAAACATATCGCTGAATTTTTAGCTGAACACCAAGCCGTTTCTCGCCTTGCGCTCAAGCAAGAGTCAAACGCAACGGCAATTCCCGTTGGGTTGCTGCTCAATGGCGGCGTATTTAATAGTGAGCTTATCACAAAGCGCATCACTCAATTATTGACCGATTGGCGAGGTTCGCCGATCACCCTGCTTGATAATCCTCACCCTGATTGGGCAGTCGCACTCGGTGCTGTCGCGTATGGTAAAGCTCGCCAAGGTGCACAGCTTAAAATCGGCGGCGGATCGGCACGCTCTTATTTTTTACACCTGCCTGAAAAAAACAGTGCGGGACATGCTCTGTGTGTCTTGGCTAAAGGCACCGAAGAAGGACAAGAGATACGCTTGACCAGCCGCCGATTTTCACTGACGTTAGGTGAACCAGTACGCTTCAACATCCTGACCTCAACCCATGATATGTTTGCTGATCGCCGCGTTCAAAATGGGCTGTTATCGACCGTTGAACATGAACTTTTTACGCCACTGCCTCCCTATATAACAGCGTTAAAAGGAAATGATGATGCTCTATTGCATGCTAACCAAAAGCAACGAGTAGAAGTTCAACTGGCTTGTCAATTAACGGAAGTCGGCACGCTCAAGATTGAATGTGTCAGTGTTGAGGACGAAAAAAACCGATGGCAACTTGAGTTTGAAGTTCGCAAGCACAGTGAGTCAGACAGTGAAATCCAACGTCATCCTCGCTTGTCAGAGGCGATTTCGCTCATCACACACCTTTATAGTGGCAATAAAAAAGCCTCTGATAACCAAGCCATAAAAACGCTTGGCAAAGATTTAGATAAGCTTTTAGGGCCACGTGATGAATGGGATTTCACCACGCTAAGACCGCTCTTTGATGCATTTTCTCAAGGCCGTAAACGTCGACGTCGCTCAGAGCAACACGAGAAAAACTGGTTGCGTCTGGCTGGATTTGCCCTGCGACCAGGATTTGGCGACCCAACCGATCCCTGGCGTATGGAACAGATGTGGAATCTGTATCAACAAGGTATTCAATTCCAAAATCATCAAGGCTGGAGCGATTGGTGGGTATTTTGGCGGCGTATTGCTGGCGGACTGAGGCAGGAGCAACAAGAAACGATTCTGGCAGATATCGCTAAGTATCTTCACCCTAGCGCAATCAAAAATCCAAAATCAGCTCAAGAAGCGCACGACAAAGGGTACGAAGCAATGGTGCGGCTTGCCGCTTCGCTGGAACATCTAGAAGTGGAAGATAAAGTATTACTTGCCACGTGGTTTTTGAACAAAGCGATTAATCAAACTCAATGTGAACAAGCACACTGGTGGGCCGTTGGGCGGTTAGCCTCTCGGACGCTACTGTATGGTAGTCAACATTCAGTCATCCCAAGAGCGCAAGTGGAACAATGGTTACCGAAGTTGCTTGATCAAAACTGGCAAAAAGAACCGATGATTGCCTTTGCCGCGGTAATGATGTGTCGCAAGACAGGAGATCGTCTTTTTGATATTAGCGATGATGTTCGTCAGCTCGTTTTAGCCAAGATAAAGCAGAGTAAGGTTCCAGAAACTTGGTTTACTTTGGTTAATGAAGTGCATGAGCTGTCTGACACAGAATCCAAACGTGTCTTCGGTGATACTCTTCCAAGTGGGTTGATACTGCTTAAAAAATGAATCGACCTAATTTGACCACTCTCGTTGCTATGATGACGAGAGCGGTCAAAGATAACACTGAATGTAGATTACAATTTCCTAAAAATCGCTTCACAATCCGTTTGCTGCATGTATTTTGGCGCAGGATAATTCCAAAACGCTTCACGAAAAGCTTGTTTGGCCAATTCTGGAATATGCTCTGGCATGAGCCCCTGTAACTGTGTAGGTATATGCAGTGTGTGATTGAGCTCTTTCACATACCCAATGAAGGCGTCCGCTTTCATTGAATCGGTCAAATGTGGATCGGTTATTTTGAGTACGTCAGCCAGTTTAGCCAGCTTATCTTTCGCCGCCTCTTTGGAGTATTCCAATACATGTGGCAACACAACCGCATTCGCTAAGCCATGCGGGAAATGGTATTTCGCCCCAACAGCATGGGCGATGGCATGTGTATACCCTAAACTGGCTTTGGTAAAAGCAAGTCCAGCGTAATAAGAGGCCAGTGCCATGTTTTGTCTCGCCGTCAAATTTTGGCCAAAGAACGCCGCTTTTTCCAAGTTATCGTGGATCAGTTTAACCGCAGCGATAGCATAGCGATCAGTCTCTGGCGTAGCATTACGCGATATAAAGGCTTCCACTGCATGCGTGAGTGCATCCAACCCCGTTTGCGCAGTAATATGAGTAGGCAAGGCCATCATCAGCATCGGATCTAACGCTGCAATAAGTGGCACAAGTTTCGGGTCAGTAATCGGTGTTTTTTGCTGAGTTTGAGGGTCAGAAACCACCGCAATGACGGTCACTTCAGAGCCCGTACCTGCCGTGGTTGGGATCACAAACAGCGGCGCAGGTGTTTTCCATACTTTTAACAACCCCACTAAACGTTTGATCGACTTGCGGTTAGTAGCACAAGCGGCGATCACTTTTGCACAATCGATTGAAGAGCCGCCACCAATAGCGACAACGCCTTGGCACTTCTCCAATCGATACTGATGGAGGCCGGCTTCAACTTGATCATAAGTAGGATCAGGCAATACATGGTTAAACACCACACAACTGACACCAACGCGCTCAAACTCAAAGGTTAGTTTTTTTACATAACCAAGCTTTTCAATGCCTTGGTCCGTTACGACAAGCACACGTTCAATACCCATCAAAGAAACCGAATAACAGAGTTGCTTGAGCGATTCTTTACCAATAAACAAGGTTGGCTTGGAGATGGGCAGAATCGCTGCGGCCAATTTGAGCACTTTCATGTATAGCTTATGCTGCCACTGCTGGTACTTGATCTCCATGATTGGTCTCGAGTTGTGAAGTTCTATTAACTAGACTAGGCAATACAACGAGTTATCTCTACCTAGAAAGTCAAATTTTGCAAGATAAGGCAAATAATCGCTGATCATTATTAGATTTAACGCCAACTTAAGCTCGCATTTTAATGCAAACCTTGTAAAATCCACCTCGCTCACTTTTTATACTTATAATTGAAATCATTAGCTGAGTACTCTGCACATAATTTTATGTGTCATAAAATAATCGACACGTCGTTTGGCTTTCGTCTTTGAGGTGCATTCCCTGCACTCAAATGGCATTCAAAAATTGTATTTTATTCAACCAATTACTGTAGAAGTCATGAACGAAGATAAGTTTACCAATGTCTATCGCTTGCCTGGTTCATTGCAAATTCGCATAGCCACATGGCAGCAAACCTTTAAAGGCACTTCTGATTTAGTGCTTCATCAAGTATTAACCGCTAGAAATAATCAGTATAAACAGGCTGACTTTTGGCCTAAGGGCTGGTGTGTGAATCTGTTTGATGAGAGCGATATTTCCATTACGCAGCACGGTACCTACATTCAAACCAGTATGCGAACGATGATTGATCGCAAAATCTCGTATAAGCGTGTTTATCTCTCTCGACTACCTTTAGAAAAAGCCGAGCCCGCCTTGCTTCGCTTTAAGAAAGAGTGGATCCGCAACTACAATAATGTCGCCCAAGAGTATAACAAGAGGAAAAAGAAAGAGTTTATGGCCTTTGCCAGAGAAGAGGTCGAAACACTTTATCCTGCCATTCCTAAAGAACCTTTTGATAAAGCGCTATGGAACCGTTTAGTGGTTTCGATTGTTGGTCACGCCAATAAATTCAACAATCCTTACTTTGTTAAACAT
>NZ_NDIM01000249.1:0-28368 GCF_002241375.1 Vibrio sp. V19_P1S1T109
GTTCTGCACTAGGCGCACTAAACGGCGAAGAGCAGTGGGAAGCGAAAATCATTGAACTTGCTGAAGCGCTAGACACTTACATTCCAGAGCCTGAGCGTGCAGTAGACCAAGCATTCCTACTACCAATCGAAGACGTATTCTCAATCCAAGGTCGTGGTACAGTAGTAACTGGCCGTATCGAGCGCGGTATCCTACGTGTAGGTGACGAAGTTGCGATCATTGGTATCAAAGACACAATCACAACGACTTGTACAGGTGTTGAGATGTTCCGTAAGCTGCTTGACGAAGGTCGTGCAGGTGAGAACGTTGGTGCACTTCTACGTGGTACTAAGCGTGATGAAGTAGAACGTGGTCAAGTACTAGCGAAACCAGGTTCAATCACTCCACACACTAAGTTCGAGTCAGAAGTGTACGTATTGTCTAAAGATGAAGGCGGCCGTCATACTCCGTTCTTCAAAGGCTACCGTCCACAGTTCTACTTCCGTACAACGGACGTAACAGGCGATATCTCTCTACCAGAAGGCGTAGAGATGGTAATGCCAGGTGACAACATCCAAATGGTTGTAGAGCTAATCGCTCCAATCGCGATGGATGAAGGTCTACGTTTCGCGATCCGTGAAGGTGGTCGTACAGTAGGTGCTGGTGTTGTTGCTAAAGTTATCGCTTAATTGCTGATTTAGCCGTTTAAATACGAATAGTATTTGACTAACGACTACCAAAAAGGGCATCATTTGATGCCCTTTTTCTGCACTAAATTTGGCCGTTGTCGATTTGTTGGTCGATAAAGCCAGTGCAAAGGATTTAAGATAGAGACATTTCTATCTTGATGAGTATGTATAGGTAGCTTTACCTGTGCTATGGATTTGCCCTGCAACAGCGGGGTTGTTGTCGTCTATGTTAAGACTTGTAACAGGTTGGTTTATGAAAGCAAACAATGCTGAAATTCCTGATAGCTCAAGTGCAGCAGACACATTTAAGTGGATTGTCACTTTTGCTCTGTTAGCTGCCGCTGTTGTGGGTAATTACCTGTATGGTGAAATGTCTGTAGTGCTTCGCGCTGCAGGTGTGGTTGCGCTGATTATTGCAGCACTCGGTGTTGCTGCGACAACCACAAAAGGAAAAGCGGCGATTGCGTTTGCGCGTGAATCTCGTATGGAAGTTCGCAAAGTGGTATGGCCGACACGTCAAGAAACCATGCAAACAACATTAATCGTTTTAGCTGTAAGTATCGTAATGGCTCTAGCACTTTGGGGCATCGACGGCATTATGGTTCGTCTTGTCGCTTTCGTGACTGGGGTATAGAGGGTTTAATACATGAGTGAAGCTCCTAAAAAACGCTGGTATGTAGTTCAAGCCTTCTCTGGATTTGAAGGTCGCGTAGCGCAATCGCTGCGTGAGCATATCAAGATGCACGCAATGGAAGAATTCTTCGGTGAAGTTCTTGTTCCAACCGAAGAAGTTGTTGAAATGCGTGCAGGTCAACGCCGTAAAAGTGAGCGCAAGTTCTTCCCAGGCTATGTATTGGTACAGATGCTCATGAATGATGAGTCCTGGCACTTAGTTCGTAGTGTTCCTCGTGTAATGGGTTTCATTGGTGGAACCTCCGATCGTCCTGCACCTATCACTGACAAAGAAGCCGATGCGATTCTTAATCGTCTAGAGAAAGCGAGCGAAGCTCCGCGTCCTAAGACGATGTTTGAAGCAGGTGAAGTGGTTCGTGTTAATGAAGGTCCATTTGCTGATTTCAACGGCACCGTTGAAGAAGTGGATTACGAGAAGAGCCGCATTAAAGTGTCAGTATCTATCTTTGGTCGTGCAACTCCTGTTGAACTTGAGTTTGGCCAAGTCGATAAGCTTGATTAAAAAAACACCTTTTAGGGTTGTTAAGGGCGTGAAATGTGATTATAATTTCGCGCCTTATTTACACGTCTTTATGACAAAGTAACCGGGGAGCTGATCAGCTGATTGGCGTTTGTACCCACATTTAGGAAATATCATGGCTAAGAAAGTTGAAGCTTATATCAAGTTGCAAGTCGCATCTGGTATGGCGAACCCAAGTCCACCAGTTGGTCCTGCACTAGGTCAACGTGGCGTTAACATCATGGAATTCTGTAAAGCGTTCAACGCAAGAACAGAATCAATGGAGAAAGGCTTGCCTACTCCAGTTGTTATCACTGTATACAGCGACCGTTCTTTCACGTTCGTAACTAAGACTGCTCCAGCGGCTGTTCTTCTGAAGAAAGCTGCAGGCATCAAGTCTGGTTCAGGCCGTCCAAACACTGAAAAAGTGGGTACGGTTACTGATGCTCAAATCCAAGAAATTGCAGAAGCGAAAGCGGCTGATATGACTGGTGCTGACATTGAAGCGATGAAACGTTCTATTGCGGGTACTGCTCGTTCAATGGGCTTAGTGGTAGAGGGTTAATATCATGGCAAAACTAACTAAGCGTATGCGCACTATCCGTGAGAAAGTTGACGCAACTAAAGAATACGAAATCAACGAAGCTGTAGCTCTTCTTAAAGAACTTGCAACGGCTAAATTCGTTGAGTCTGTAGACGTTGCTGTGAACCTTGGCATTGATGCTCGTAAATCTGACCAAAACGTACGTGGTGCAACTGTTCTGCCACACGGTACTGGTCGTGAAGTACGTGTTGCAGTGTTCACTCAAGGTGCAAACGCTGAAGCGGCTAAAGCTGCTGGTGCAGATTTAGTGGGTATGGAAGATCTAGCTGAGCTAGTGAAGAAAGGCGAAATGAACTTTGACGTTGTTGTTGCTTCTCCAGATGCAATGCGCGTTGTAGGTCAATTAGGTACCATTCTTGGTCCTCGCGGTCTAATGCCAAACCCTAAAGTTGGTACTGTAACTCCTAACGTTGCTGAAGCGGTTAAGAACGCTAAAGCAGGTCAGGTTCGTTACCGTAACGACAAAAACGGCATCATCCACACAACTATCGGTAAAGTTTCTTTCGAAACTAACCAACTTCAAGAGAACTTAGAGGCTCTTCTAGTTGCACTTAAGAAAGCGAAACCTTCTTCTGCTAAGGGTACTTACCTGAAGAAAGTAAGCATTTCTACTACGATGGGTGCTGGTGTTGCTGTTGATCAGAACACGCTAAACGCTCAAGCGTAATAATACATTTGATTAGGTGTGGAATTTGTGTATAATTCTGCGCCTAATATTTGTGGTTGGGGCTGATTTTAGTTCTTAGAACTATGACCCAGTCTCCGTCCAAGACCGTAGGCGTTATTTGTCTGTTTGATAAATGACTTAATCGTACCTACGTAGATGGTGCCCGAACTGACAGAAAGCATAATTTATTTTTTGAATAGATAAACTTTCTTCTGGGACTGCACCGAAATAACTCTCACTGTTGTGATAATAGTGAGTGGTGTAACGACAACCAGGAGTAAATCCAAGATGGCTTTAAACCTTCAAGACAAACAAGCAATTGTTGCTGAAGTCAACGAAGCGGCCAGTGGTGCACTTTCTGCAGTTGTTGCTGACTCTCGTGGCGTTCAAGTAGGCGCGATGACTTCTCTACGTAAACAAGCTCGTGAAGCGGGTGTTTACATGAGAGTTGTTCGTAATACTCTAGCACGTCGCGCAGTGGAAGGCACAGCTTACGAATGTCTACAAGACGTATTCGTAGGTCCTACTTTGATCGCATTCTCTAACGAGCATCCAGGTGCTGCAGCGCGTCTTTTTAAAGACTTCGCTAGAGAGAACAAGCACTTTGAAATCAAAGCAGCTGCATTTGAAGGCGCATTAACTGACGCTGAACTACTAGCGACACTACCAACTTACGACGAAGCAATCGCACGCCTAATGATGTGCATGAAAGAAGCTTCTGCTGGCAAGCTGGTACGTACTATCGCTGCTGTCCGCGATCAAAAAGAAGCTGCGTAATTCGCATTGCTTTTTATTGTTTGCTAAATAAACTTATTGTTGACTTAAAAGAGAATTGTTATGTCTATTACTAACGAGCAAATCCTAGATGCAGTTGCAGAAATGTCTGTAATGCAAGTTGTTGAACTTATCTCTGCTATGGAAGAGAAGTTCGGTGTTTCTGCTGCAGCTGCAGTAGTTGCAGGCGGCCCAGCAGCAGCAGCTGTTGAAGAGCAAACTGAATTCGACGTAATCCTAACTGCTGCTGGCGCAAACAAAGTATCTGTAATCAAAGCAGTACGTGGCGCAACTGGCCTAGGTCTTAAAGAAGCTAAAGCTCTAGTTGACGGCGCTCCAGCTGCAATTAAAGAAGCAGTTTCTCAAGCAGAAGCTGACGCACTTAAGAAAGAGCTAGAAGAAGCTGGTGCGACTGTTGAAGTTAAGTAATTATTACTTAATTTCTTAGCCGCAAGGCTAATGGCTGGTGGTTTATTGACCACCGGCCTTTTTGCGCTGTAGGGTATGGGTGAATTTTCCCGCTGTTTAGACGCTTATACTCGTGCAAAAGCACACAAACTATCATTTTTGAGTGATGTTGTGTTACTACAGTAAACAGCTGTTAGTCACTGTCCTATGACCCTTTATTTTTGAATAATTGGTGGGCAGTTTGGGTCACTTATCAGCGAGCTGAGGAACCCCATGGTTTACTCTTATACCGAGAAAAAGCGCATCCGTAAGGACTTTGGTACTCGTCCACAAGTGTTGGACATTCCATACCTGCTATCGATCCAGCTCGATTCGTTCGACAAGTTTATCGAACAGGATCCTGAAGGACAATACGGTCTTGAGGCTGCTTTTCGTTCTGTATTTCCTATTCAGAGCTATAACGGCAATTCTGAGCTGCAATACGTTAGCTATCGTCTTGGTGAGCCAGTTTTTGACGTTAAAGAATGTCAAATTCGTGGTGTAACTTATTCTAAGCCACTACGCGTAAAACTACGCCTAGTGATCTTTGATAAAGACGCGCCAGCAGGTACTGTAAAAGATATTAAAGAACAAGAAGTCTACATGGGTGAAATTCCACTCATGACAGACAATGGTACCTTCGTAATTAATGGTACTGAGAGGGTTATCGTATCCCAGCTGCACCGAAGCCCAGGCGTATTCTTCGACAGCGATAAGGGTAAAACTCACTCATCAGGTAAAGTTCTTTATAACGCACGTATTATCCCTTACCGTGGTTCATGGTTAGATTTTGAGTTTGATCCAAAAGATAACCTATACGTGCGTATTGACCGTCGTCGTAAACTGCCTGCATCGATCATTCTTCGTGCACTTGGTAAATCGACAGAAGAGATCTTGGATCTGTTCTTCGAAAAAGTGAAGTTTGAAGTCAAAGACCAAACTCTTCTTATGGAGTTGGTACCTGAGCGCCTGCGTGGCGAAACAGCGTCATTTGATATTGAAGCAAATGGTACCGTTTATGTCGAAAAAGGTCGTCGTGTAACGGCTCGTCATATTCGTCAACTAGAAAAAGATAACGTTGATTTTATCGAAGTACCCGTTGAGTACATCGTTGGTAAAGTCGCTTCTAAAGATTATGTCAATGAAGCAACTGGTGAAGTCATCGTTAGCGCAAACCAAGAAATTAGCTTGGAAGCATTAGCGAATCTTTCACAAGCGGGCTATAAGAAACTTGAAGTTCTATTTACGAACGATCTTGATCATGGTCCATTTGTGTCTGAGACGCTCCGCATCGACAGTACGGTTGATCGTATTTCTGCGCTAGTAGAAATCTACCGCATGATGCGCCCTGGCGAGCCACCAACAAAAGAAGCAGCCGAATCGCTGTTTGAAAGCCTATTCTTCTCAGAAGAACGCTATGACCTATCAACAGTAGGCCGTATGAAGTTCAACAGCTCAATTGAGCGTGAAGATGCCGGCGAGCTTGGTACGCTTGACGAAACTGATATCATCGAAGTGATGAAGAAGTTGATCGCCATTCGTAACGGCATTGGCGAAGTGGACGATATCGACCACCTTGGCAACCGTCGTATTCGCTCTGTTGGTGAAATGGCTGAAAACCAATTCCGCGTAGGTCTTGTGCGTGTTGAACGTGCAGTGAAAGAGCGCTTAAGCCTTGGCGATCTTGATGCGATCATGCCTCAAGATTTGATCAATGCGAAGCCTATCTCTGCGGCCGTTAAAGAATTCTTCGGTTCTTCACAGCTTTCTCAGTTTATGGACCAGAACAACCCACTTTCAGAAGTGACGCACAAACGTCGTATTTCTGCATTGGGTCCTGGCGGTCTAACTCGTGAGCGTGCTGGCTTTGAGGTACGTGACGTACACGTAACTCACTACGGTCGTCTATGTCCGATCGAAACGCCAGAAGGTCCGAACATCGGTCTGATTAACTCATTGTCAGCATTTGCACGTTGTAACGAATACGGTTTCCTAGAAACTCCGTACCGTCGTGTTGTTGATGGTGTGGTGACTGATGAAGTTGATTACTTGTCAGCTATCCAAGAAGGTCAATTTGTTATCGCGCAGGCAAACGCCATTCTGACTGAAGAAGGTACGTTTGCAGATGAGCTGATCACAGCTCGTCAAAAAGGTGAATCTGGTCTTCACCCTCGTGAACATGTTGACTACATGGACGTTGCGACCAACCAGGTCGTATCAATCGCAGCTTCGCTTATCCCGTTCCTAGAACACGATGATGCGAACCGTGCATTGATGGGTGCGAACATGCAACGTCAAGCGGTTCCAACGTTACGCGCTGAGAAGCCGTTGGTTGGTACTGGTATCGAACGTAATGTAGCGGTTGACTCTGGTGTAACTGCCGTTGCCAAACGTGGCGGTATGGTGCAGTCAGTTGATGCGTCTCGTATCGTAGTTAAAGTTAATGAAGATGAACTTGTATCTGGTGAAGCGGGTATCGACATCTACAACCTAACTAAATACACACGTTCGAACCAAAACACATGTATTAACCAACGTCCTACTGTGATGCCAGGTGAACCTGTAGCTCGCGGTGATGTTCTTGCTGATGGTCCTTCAACAGACCTTGGTGAGCTAGCGCTTGGCCAAAACATGCGTATCGCATTCATGCCTTGGAATGGTTATAACTTCGAAGACTCGATCTTAGTATCTGAGCGCGTCGTTCAAGAAGACCGTTTCACGACTATCCACATCCAAGAACTTTCTTGTGTGGCTCGTGATACTAAGCTGGGCTCTGAAGAGATCACAGCGGATATTCCAAACGTAGGTGAATCGGCTCTGTCTAAACTAGACGAGTCAGGTATCGTTTACATTGGTGCTGAAGTTAAGGGTGGTGACATCCTAGTTGGTAAAGTAACGCCGAAAGGCGAAACTCAGCTAACTCCAGAAGAGAAGCTACTACGTGCAATCTTCGGTGAAAAAGCCTCTGATGTTAAAGATACGTCACTGCGTGTACCAAACTCTGTTTCAGGTACCATTATCGATGTTCAAGTTTTCACTCGCGATGGCGTAGAGAAAGACAAGCGTGCGCTTGAAATTGAACACATGCAGCTAAAAGAAGCGAAGAAAGACCTTACTGAAGAGTTCCAAATTCTTGAAGGTGGTCTACTAGCACGTGTGAAAGCTGTACTGATCAATGGTGGCTATTCTGAAGCGAAGCTTGATGCGATCGATCGTAAGAAATGGCTAGAGCAAACACTAGAAAACGACGAGCTACAATCTCAACTTGAACAGCTTGCTGAGCAGTGGGATGAGCTAAAAGCTGACTTCGATAAGAAGTTCGAAGCGAAACGTCGCAAAATCACTCAAGGTGATGATCTAGCGCCTGGCGTTCTGAAGATTGTTAAAGTTTACCTAGCGGTGAAACGTCGTATCCAGCCTGGTGATAAGATGGCAGGTCGTCACGGTAACAAGGGTGTAATCTCTAAGATCAACCCTGTTGAAGACATGCCTTACGATGAAAACGGTCAGCCGGTTGATATCGTATTAAACCCACTAGGTGTACCGTCACGTATGAACATCGGTCAGATCCTTGAAGTTCACTTAGGTCTGGCTGCGAAAGGTATTGGTGACAAGATCAACCAAATGGTTAAAGAACAACAAGAGCTGTCTAAGCAGCGTGAGTTCTTACAGAAGGTTTATGATCTTGGCGATACGCGTCAGAAAGTAGATATTGCTGCTCTGTCTGATGGTGATGTTCGTACTCTTGTGAACAACCTTCGTGGTGGTTTACCGATTGCAACTCCAGTATTTGATGGTGCGTCAGAAGCATCAATCAAAGAACTATTAAGCCTAGCCGACCTACCAACTTCTGGTCAGCTAACACTGTTTGATGGTCGTACTGGTGATGCATTCGAGCGTCCTGTAACTGTCGGTTACATGTACATGCTCAAACTGAACCACCTTGTTGATGACAAGATGCACGCTCGTTCAACAGGTTCGTACAGCCTAGTAACTCAGCAACCACTTGGTGGTAAAGCTCAGTTCGGTGGTCAGCGTTTCGGTGAGATGGAAGTGTGGGCACTAGAAGCATACGGTGCTGCATATACACTACAAGAAATGCTTACTGTTAAGTCAGATGACGTTAACGGTCGTACGAAGATGTATAAGAACATCGTTGATGGTAACCATAGCATGGAACCTGGCATGCCAGAGTCTTTCAACGTATTGCTGAAAGAGATCCGCTCGCTAGGTATCAACATCGAGCTAGAAGACGAAGAGTAATCTTGGCGGTAAACCCTCTGGATTATCCTGGTAGAAAGGCGCTCGCCGAGCGCCTTTTAACTCCTTACAGGAGCTGATTGTGAAAGACTTATTAAACTTTCTAAAAGCACAGCATAAGACCGAAGAATTTGATGCAATCAAAATCGGTCTATCTTCACCTGACATGATTCGTTCATGGTCTTTTGGTGAAGTTAAAAAACCTGAAACGATCAACTATCGTACGTTCAAGCCTGAACGTGATGGTCTGTTCTGTGCGCGTATTTTTGGTCCAGTCAAAGACTACGAATGTCTTTGTGGTAAATATAAGCGTCTGAAACACCGTGGCGTGATCTGTGAAAAATGTGGCGTTGAAGTTACACAAACTAAAGTTCGTCGTGACCGTATGGGCCACATCGAGCTTGCATCACCGGTTGCTCACATCTGGTTCCTAAAATCGCTACCGTCTCGTATCGGTCTGCTAATGGATATCCCTCTACGTGATATCGAACGTGTTCTTTACTTCGAAATGTATGTAGTAACAGAGCCGGGTATGACGGATCTAGAAAAGAGTCAGATGCTTACTGAAGAAGAGTATCTTGACCGTCTAGAAGAGTGGGGCGATGAGTTCACGGCGAAGATGGGCGCAGAAGCGATCAAAGACCTATTGGGTTCAATGGATCTTGTCGCTGAAACAGAGATGATGCGTGAGGAGTTACAAACCACTAACTCTGAAACTAAACGCAAAAAACTGACTAAGCGTCTGAAGCTTGTTGAAGCGTTTATCAGCTCAGGTAATAACCCTGAGTGGATGATCCTGACTGTGCTTCCGGTACTTCCGCCAGATCTACGTCCTCTAGTACCACTAGATGGCGGTCGTTTTGCGACATCTGATCTGAACGATTTGTACCGCCGTGTGATCAACCGTAACAACCGTTTGAAGCGTCTTCTAGAGCTAGCAGCTCCGGACATCATCGTACGCAACGAAAAGCGTATGCTGCAAGAGTCTGTTGATGCGCTACTTGATAACGGTCGTCGCGGTCGTGCGATCACAGGTTCTAACAAGCGTCCTCTGAAATCTCTTGCTGATATGATCAAGGGTAAACAAGGTCGTTTCCGTCAGAACCTACTTGGTAAACGTGTAGACTACTCAGGCCGTTCTGTAATCACAGTAGGTCCATATTTACGTCTGCACCAGTGTGGTCTTCCTAAGAAGATGGCACTTGAGCTATTTAAACCATTTATCTACAGCAAGTTAGAAACTCGCGGCATGGCCACGACGATCAAAGCAGCTAAGAAAATGGTTGAGCGTGAAGAAGCGGTTGTTTGGGATATCCTAGACGAAGTGATTCGTGAACACCCAGTACTACTAAACCGTGCACCAACACTGCACCGTCTTGGTATTCAAGCGTTCGAACCTGTACTGATTGAAGGTAAAGCGATTCAACTGCACCCACTTGTGTGTGCGGCGTATAACGCGGACTTCGATGGTGACCAAATGGCGGTTCACGTGCCTCTAACTTTAGAAGCACAGCTTGAAGCTCGTACACTGATGATGTCGACGAACAACATTCTGTCGCCAGCATCGGGCGACCCTATCATCGTACCTTCACAGGACGTGGTCTTGGGTCTGTACTACATGACTCGCGAAAAAATCAACGCGCAAGGTGAAGGTATGTACCTGGCTGGCCCTAAAGAGGCTGAGAAGGCATACCGTACTAAGACAGCGGCGCTACACGCACGCGTTAAAGTACGTATTACTGAAACCGTTGTTGATGAAGATGGTTACAGCACAACTGAGACTAAGATGGTCGATACGACTGTCGGTCGTGCCATGCTATGGCAAATCGTGCCTAAAGGCCTGCCATACAGCATCGTAAACCAGAAGCTTGGTAAGAAACAGATCTCAAATCTATTAAACGAAGCGTATCGTAAGCTTGGTTTGAAAGATACGGTCGTATTTGCTGACCAAATCATGTACACCGGTTTTGCTTATGCAGCACTGTCAGGCGTGTCAGTTGGTATCGACGACATGGTTGTACCAGCAGCAAAATACACTGAAATTGCTGAAGCTGAAGAAGAAGTACGTGAAATCCAAGAACAGTTCCAATCAGGTCTTGTTACGGCGGGTGAGCGTTACAACAAAGTTATCGATATCTGGGCGTCTACCAACGACCGTGTTGCGAAAGCGATGATGGATAACCTATCTTCTGAAACTGTGATCAACCGTGATGGCGTAGAAGAACAACAAGAATCGTTTAACAGCATCTATATGATGGCTGACTCGGGTGCTCGTGGTTCTGCTGCTCAGATTCGTCAGCTTGCAGGTATGCGTGGTCTGATGGCGCGTCCAGATGGTTCAATCATCGAAACGCCTATCACAGCAAACTTTAAAGAAGGCCTGAACGTACTACAGTACTTTATCTCTACCCACGGTGCACGTAAGGGTCTAGCCGATACTGCACTTAAAACAGCGAACTCAGGTTACCTGACTCGTCGTTTAGTAGACGTTGCACAAGACGTTGTGGTGACAGAGCATGACTGTGGCACTCAAGAAGGTGTCGACATGATGCCTCATATCGAGGGTGGTGATGTTAAAGTTTCTTTAACTGAACTGGCTCTTGGTCGTGTTGTGGCTGAGGATGTGATGAAGCCAGGCACTGAAGAAGTACTTATTCCACGTAATACTCTGATTGATGAGAAGTGGTGTCAGATTATCGATGAGAACTCTGTCGATAATATGAAAGTACGCTCAGTGGTAACCTGTGATGCGGACTTCGGCTGTTGTGCGCTATGTTACGGTCGTGACCTTGCTCGTGGTCACCTAGTAAACCAAGGTGAGGCAGTTGGTGTTATTGCTGCTCAATCTATCGGTGAGCCGGGTACACAGTTAACGATGCGTACGTTCCACATCGGTGGTGCGGCTTCTACTGCTGCGGCAGAGAACAGCATCCAAGCGAAGAACAAAGGTTCTGTGAAACTTCACAACGCTAAGTTCGTTATCAACAAAGATAAGAAGCTGGTTATCACATCTCGTGCATCAGAGCTGACTATCATTGACGAATTTGGTCGCACGAAAGAAAAACACAAACTGCCTTACGGCTCTGTGTTGAGTAAAGGTGATAACGACGCGGTTGAAGCTGGTCAAACAGTGGCTAACTGGGAAGCGCACACCATGCCAATCATCACTGAAGTGGCCGGTCGCATCCAATTCGTTGATATGATTGATGGTGTAACGGTTTCTCGCCAAACAGATGACCTAACGGGTCTATCTTCAAGCGAAGTAACCGAAGCTGCCGCTCGTCCAGCAGCAGGTAAAGATATGCGTCCAGCTATCAAACTTGTTGATGCGAAAGGTAAAGATGTCATGATCCCTGGTACTGATATGCCAGCTCAATACTTCTTACCGGGTAAAGCGATCGTCAACATCGAAGATGGTGCTGAAGTTGGTATTGGTGACACATTAGCGCGTATTCCACAAAAATCTGGCGGTAACCGAGACATCACGGGTGGTCTACCTCGCGTAGCTGACTTGTTTGAAGCTCGTCGACCAAAAGAGCCTGCGATTCTTGCTGAGCACACAGGTACTGTGAGCTTTGGTAAAGAAACCAAAGGTAAACGTCGTCTAATCATCACTCGTGAGGGTGACGAAACTTATGAAGAAATGATTCCTAAGCATCGTCAACTTAACGTGTTTGAAGGTGAGAAGATTGAACGTGGTGACGTTATTGCTGATGGTCCTGAGACTCCGCACGATATCCTACGTTTACGTGGTATCCATGCTGTAACGTCTTACATCGCTAACGAAGTTCAAGAAGTTTACCGTCTGCAAGGCGTTAAGATTAACGATAAACACATTGAAACTATCGTTCGTCAAATGCTACGTAAGTGTACGATTACTCATGCTGGCGACTCTGAGTTCCTAGCGGGTGAGCAAGTTGAATACTCACAAGTGAAAGTTGCAAACCGTAACCTAGAAGCCGAAGGCAAACAGCCTGCTCGTTTCGAGCGTGAGCTACTAGGTATTACTAAAGCATCTCTAGCGACTGAATCGTTCATCTCTGCGGCATCGTTCCAAGAGACAACTCGCGTACTAACAGAAGCGGCTGTTTCTGGTAAACGTGATGATCTTCGCGGTCTGAAAGAAAACGTAATCGTTGGTCGTTTGATCCCAGCGGGTACAGGTTTCGCTTACCACCAAGAGCGTCAAGCTAAACGTGCGGCACAGCTAAAAGGCCCGTCTGCTGAACAAGCGACAGATAACCTAGCGGCACTGCTAAACGCAGGTTTCTCTTCTGAAGAGTAATCTCAGCGCTGATTAAAAAAGGCACCTTCGGGTGCCTTTTTCGTTGCGCTTAATCAATCTACGCGAATGATTACAGCAAAATATTCAATATTAAGCACCAGGAGGGATAGCCAAGCTGTCCGCGATAAGTTGAATCAAACTATCTTCCACTCCAAAACGCACCTCAATAATTTCACCAATTAGCGAAAGGTCGTTGTCAAAGTTTTCGAGATCATCCTCATCACTCACTGCCGCGTATTTATCTGTAAAATTGAGTAACGGCTCCGTAGTAACAATAATTTTTCCATAAGTTTGATTAATTTCATCGGTGGCTTCAAAGCCAGTTGCACGCCACCTATCCATCACCATATCGTAGATTTTGAAGTGACCTTCGGAAATATAATCCACCAGTTGCTGGCAAAAACGTTGCAGCTCTTCTGGCGAGGGAAGCCCGTTAATATTCGTTTTGGCGGCGCAAGGTTGCAGCGCGGCTAATTTGCAATACTCTACAATTAAGGTTTGTCGCGTGTTTAACCAGTGATCAATAACGTCACTGTAACCGCCCCATTGCTCTTGTGTGCGTTTTAGTTTTTTTAGCATGACCATGCCCTCATGATCGGGTCACAAAGCTGGTGACCGTTTCCTTTGCGTAGGGTTGCACTTCGTAGATACAACTCATTGTCCTTACTAGAATTTATAGAACTAAATTTGGAACGTTACAAATTCTGGTATGAATTTAGATTGCCAGTAAAATGGGGTAACTGCAAGAAGAGAGGTCGCAACATGTTGAAAAATAGTGATACAAAAATCGCTTATTGGTGTGTAGTTTCCGGAAGTGAGATCTGGACCATAAATGGTGAGTTACCGCTAGGATCTGCGGGCGAATATTCCCTGCCTTTAGAAAAAGCGGTGGTGGTAGATAGTTGTGATGGTTACCCAGTGATGTGGGTTAATGATGCCGATCTTGATGGCGAGCGAGAACTGACTTCATTACGCGAATTGTTGCATCTCAAACCAGAACTATTTTTGGCGATCAGCAAGGCGCTTCAATATGGTCACATGAGCCAAACGTTACGTTTTTGTCCACAATGTGGCGGGCGAAATTACCTGAACCACAACCAATTGGCGATGCAATGTTCTGAGTGTCGAACATTACATTATCCGCGTATCTTTCCTTGCATTATTGTCGCGGTACGAAATCAGGATAAAATTTTATTGGCCCAGCACCCAAGGCATCGTAACGGCATGTACACCGTCATTGCTGGTTTTTTAGAGGTCGGGGAGACGTTAGAGCAGTGCGTGGCACGTGAAGTACTTGAAGAAACAGGAATTCATGTGAAGAATATTCATTATTTTGGCAGCCAACCTTGGGCATTTCCATCGAGTATGATGATGGGCTTTGTCGCGGAATATGATTCTGGCACGATAAAACCTGATTACAGTGAATTAAGTGACGCACAATGGTTCTTAGCAAACGCTTTGCCTCCTGTCGCCCCCGAAGGTACGATAGCCAGAGCATTAATAGAGCACACGTTAAGCGAAATCGAGAAAGATTCACTGCCGCATTGCTAAAAAAAACCCTCCGGTGAAGGAGGGGGTAAGTAAGATGTCGTTATGAGATGCCGAGTACAGAGTACTCAGTTTATAATTATAGTTTTCGCTAGCGAACAAATTTTTAACACCGTTAAAGGTTGCTTGCAAATTAACCATTGATTTAAAAGTTAATAACATGATCTCGCTTGCAAAGCACACCGTTTTTGGCGCTTATTCAGTGCTAGAATAACGCCACAAAAAATAACAAGCTTTAAATTGGAAGACGGAATGACTGAATTAAAAAATGATCGCTACTTGCGTGCACTGTTAAAACAACCTGTCGATTGCACCCCTGTATGGATGATGCGCCAAGCGGGACGTTACCTGCCAGAGTATCGCGCAACGCGTGCCGAAGCGGGCGATTTTATGGCGCTGTGTAAAAATGCTGAGCTAGCTTCTGAAGTGACATTACAGCCATTACGTCGCTTTCCATTAGATGCCGCTATTTTATTTTCTGATATTTTAACCATTCCTGACGCCATGGGATTGGGTTTGTATTTTGAAGCGGGAGAAGGGCCAAAGTTTGAACGCCCGATCACTTGTAAAGCCGATGTCGATAAAATTGGCTTACCGGATCCGGAAGGCGAACTGCAATATGTGATGAATGCCGTACGCCAGATCCGCAAAGATCTACAAGGTGAAGTTCCATTGATCGGTTTTTCAGGCAGCCCATGGACACTCGCGACTTATATGGTGGAAGGTGGCAGCTCAAAAGCCTTCACTAAGATCAAAAAAATGATGTACGCCGATCCTAGCGTGCTGCACGCCTTGCTCGATAAACTGGCAGACAGTGTTATTGAATACCTTAACGCACAAATCAAAGCGGGTGCTCAGTCTGTTATGATTTTTGATACTTGGGGCGGAGTACTGACGCCGCGCGACTACAACCTCTTTTCACTACAGTATATGCACAAAATTGTGGATTGTTTAATTCGTGAAAATGAAGGTCGCCGCGTACCCGTCACTCTGTTTACCAAAAACGGTGGCATGTGGCTGGAGCAGATTGCTGCAACGGGTTGTGATGCTGTAGGGCTTGATTGGACCATCAATATTGCCGACGCCAAAGCGCGTATCGGTGACAAGGTGGCGCTGCAAGGTAATATGGACCCATCCATGCTTTATGCTCCGCATGATCGTATTCGTCAAGAAGTGGCGACCATTCTTGAAGGGTTCGGTCATGGTGGAACGGGCCATGTCTTTAACCTCGGACACGGTATCCATTTAGATGTGCCACCGGAAAATGCGGGCATGTTTGTTGATGCGGTGCACGCCTTGTCTAAACCGTACCATCAATAATAGGTTTGCGGTGCCTTATCGCCGATAATGCACCGTTTCTCACTCTCATCCTGTTATTTGATAGGAGCAGGTTCACAGAGGTAAAGAGGTAATAAGACAAGATGAAGACCAAAGATAAGATCGTTTATGCTGCATTAGCGCTGTTTAATGAACATGGTGAAAGAACGGTGACCACTAACCATATCGCAGCACATATCGAAATCAGCCCAGGTAATTTGTATTATCACTTTCGTAATAAACAAGAAATTGTTCGTGATATTTTTGCTCTCTATTCAGCAGAGTTACTCGAACGTTTTCAGCCGATTGCGGCACAGCGCGAAAGCTTAACTCTGTTAAAGCATTATCTTGATTCGATCTTCACTTTGATGTGGAAATACCGTTTTTTCTATGCCAATTTACCGGAAATCCTGCAGCGTGATGAAGTACTACATGGTGAGTACATTCAAGTACAAGAAAAGCTGCAAACTAATCTCATTAATATTATGCACGCTTTTGTTGAGCTGAAATTGCTGTCTGTCGGAAAAGAAGATATGCAATCTTTAGTGACCACTCTCCATATGACGGCCTCGTGTTGGTTGAGTTATCAGTCAGCGATGTTTTCCAAAACGCAGATCACCGAGCAAGTGATTCATCAAGGCATGCTACAGATGATCGCAGTCGTTAAACCCAAAGCAACGGAACAAGGTCTTGAACAGCTTCTATTATTAGAGGAAGGTGTGCGGGCGATGCACGCATCATAATCTGTGCTTAGTTATAACCTTTGAGTATTGTTCTTAATCCTTTGAAGCTGTTAGCTTCTTAGCTATACATCTCTAAGGGTGGTGTTGATATGCACTATGACGTTTTTAACGGTGATGCTGATGGCATCATCTCTCTTCTTCAGCTGCGGCTTGCTTACCCTCGCACGACGACCCTAGTTACTGGGGTTAAGCGTGATATCAAATTGCTCCAGCGTCTTAATCTTCAATCCCGAGATAGTCTGACCGTGTTAGATATTTCGATGGAGAAGAATCAGCGACCTTTACAGCAGGCTCTTGCGGCGGGGGTGACGGTGTTTTATGCCGATCATCACTATGCAGGCTCAATCCCCGAGACTCCGCTGCTTGACGCCCATATTGATTTGGACCCTAATACTTGTACGGCATTAATTATTGATCAATGGTTAGGTGGTCCGTTCCATGAGTGGGCGATTGTGGCAGCTTATGGCGATAATTTGATTGCTAAAGCGGATACTTTAGCGCGCAACGCGGGGCTAACTACCACTCAAGCCGAACAACTAAAAAACTTAGGCACCTTGATTAACTATAACGGTTATGGAGAGACGATAGAGCAGCTTCATTATCACCCCGCTGATTTGTACCAAGCCTTGCTAGTTTATCCTTCACCGTTTGATTTAATGAAGGATGACAACTCCCCTTTTTATCATTTGCAGCACGCTTATGAGCAAGATATGCAGCTTGCTCAGTCGTTAGAGCCTATCTATAAAAGTGCCTGTTTGAGCGTATACGAGCTGCCAGACTGTGCATCATCACAGCGAGTGAGTGGTGTGTTTAGTAATTGGCTAGCCAATCAAGCACCTGCCGCGGCACATATGGTTTTAACGGTAAATTCATCGGGTGGTTATACCGTTTCGCTACGTGCTCCATTAGCCAATAAACAGGGAGCGGATAGGTTATGCAGCGCCTTTGCAACCGGAGGCGGGCGAGAAGCAGCGGCGGGTATTAATTCGTTGGATAAAAGACAATTGACCCAATTCATTACTCAAGTAGAAGCGTACTATTCATCACACTAACGCTCGCCCGGATTAACTGGGTGATGAATGTGTTTTGCTAGCGACTGAGCCAGCGTGTTGGGTCTTCGGCTTTACTGTTGCGACGAATTTCGAAATAGAGCGCTGGCTGAGATTGACCGCCAGTGTCGCCCGCTAAAGCAATGGTTTCACCAGCGGTGACTTTATCGCCCTCTTTTTTGAGCAAACTTTGGTTAAAGCCGTATAAGGTCATATCGCCTTTGCCATGATCGAGCAAAACCACCAGCCCATAACCACGTAGATATTCAGCAAACACGACCGTGCCAGAATAAACCGCTTTGACGTTTTGACCATAATTGGCGTCAATGACTAGACCTTTCCAGTCAATTTGTCCACTTTGACGTGTACCAAAAGCATGCAGGATTTTGCCTCTGACTGGCCAAGGTAGCTTGCCTTTTTGCGGCGCTAACCCATCCATTAGTACAGCGTTACGTTTTGCTGCTTTGGCGATTTCCGCTTGTAATCGCGTTTCATTGCGTTGCAATTCCGCTAAGTAGACTTTATCACCGGAAATACTTTTTTGAATTTTACCCACTGTACTGCGTCGTTCTGACTGCGTTTTTGCCAATGTAGCGCGCTTTTGGGTCTGCTGTTCTAATAGAGAGGCGATTTGGTCTCGTTCAAGTCGCAGCTGTTTTTCACTTTCATTGAGTTCTTTTTGCGTAAGTTCAAGCTGTTGGATGGTTTGGCTGCGTGCCTTCGCCAAGTGTTGGTAATACTGGCTGATGCGATCTTCTTCCACGCCATTATTGAGTATGTTGGATGAGGCTGTCGCTCGCTGAGTGGCGTAATAGGTTTTGAACAGTTGAGCTAATTTGGCGGTTTGTTGTGTTTGTTGTGTTTCTAAGGCCGTGATCTTTTGCTTGAGTTTAGCGATATTAGCGTTGGCCACTACTAATTCTGATTTGGTGTTTTTGATCTGATTTTCTAGAATTGAAATACCCACTTCTTGCTTTTTAAGCACATTTTGCAACGAATCGAGCTCTTTTTGTCGATTATTTAACGCTTGCTGCTGACGAGAAATTTCTCCTTTCACCCCTTTTAGCTCTTGCTGTGTGGCAGCCATTAACGGTGAGCTGGAGAGGCAAGCTAGCCCTAACACCATCACTAGGCTAAGTGCATGCCACCAAGTCGTTATAGTAATTAGGTGTGGTGAAGGCTTGTTTCTCATCCGTTTTCAAGTCTCTATCGACAAATTAGTGAGTCAGTATACTCAAAGCCATCCGCGAGGCGAAAGCCCTATGTCAAAACTTGCAATCAAATCGAGTTCTTGGGCGAAAAAAAGCCTCGATATTTATCGAGGCTCAATAGCACGTGGTTGGTGAGTTATTTAAACAACACTTGACCAGACATTTCTGCCGGAATGTCCATGTTCGATAGAGCAAGCATCGTTGGTGCTAGATCAGAAAGCTTACCACCATCTTTTAGCTTAAGATCTTTGCTACCGACGTAGATAAGAGGTACTGGCAGATTGGTATGAGCAGTATGAATGCCCCCTGTTTCTGGGTTCACCATCATTTCTGCATTGCCGTGGTCTGCTGTGATCAGTAGCTGGCCATCGACTTCTTTAATCGCTTCAACCACTTTTCCGATACACTCATCAAGCGCTTCGCATGCTTTCACTGCCGCTTCGTAAATACCAGTATGACCAACCATATCGCCGTTCGGGTAGTTACAGATAATCGCATCGTATTTACCCGATTTGATTGCCGCAACGAGTTTTTCAGTCAGTTCAGGCGCGCTCATTTCCGGTTGCAGATCGTAAGTTGCCACTTTAGGTGAAGCAACCAATTGACGCTCTTCGCCTGGGAATTCGTTCTCAACACCACCGTTAAAGAAGAAGGTGACGTGCGCGTATTTTTCTGTTTCAGAGATGCGCAACTGAGTTTTACCCGCCTTTGATAGCCACTCACCGTAGGTGTTTTCTAGTGATGCTGGTGGAAATGCGCACAGCAGAGGAATGTCGGCGGCGTATTGGGTTAGCATCACAAAGTCAATTGCTGGGAACTTTGCACGTTCAAACCCGTTGAAATCTGGTATGAAGGCACGAGTAATTTCACGTGCACGGTCGGCGCGGTAGTTCATGAAAATCACGGCGTCGCCATCTTCAATCGCAGCAGAGTCTTGGCCTTCAGCTTTGATTTCTGTCGCTTTAACAAATTCATCATTTTCTTCACGTGCGTAAGCGGCTTCAAGGCCTGCCACGGCGTAATCAAAAGTAAATTCTGCTTTGGCTTCAACCAATAGGTCGTAAGCTTTTTGTACGCGTTCCCAGTTGTTATCGCGATCCATGGCGTAGTAACGACCAATCAGTGAGGCGATACGACCTTTACCTAATTTAGAAAATAGGTCTTGGAAGCGTTGCAATGAGGCTTCGGCACTGCGTGGTGGCGTATCACGGCCATCAAGGAAGCAGTGGAGGTAGATTTTCTCAGCGCCACGGGCAGCAGCCATTTCAACGGCAGCGTAGATATGATCTTCATGCGAGTGAACACCACCTGGCGACATTAGCCCCAATAGGTGAACCGCTTTGCCCGCTTTGATGGCTTTATCCATCGCGTTGACTAACACTTCGTTTTGTTGGAATTCACCATCAAGAATTGATTTAGTAATGCGTGTCAGGTCTTGGTAAACAATACGACCAGCACCGATATTGGTGTGACCGACTTCTGAGTTACCCATTTGACCATCCGGTAAACCTACATCCATACCAGAAGCAGAAATCAGAGTGTTTGGGTTGTTTGCAATTAAGCTATCCATGACTGGAGTATGTGCATTGCTGATTGCGTTGTGTGCGTTATCTTCACGGTAACCCCAACCGTCAAGAATTACTAAAGCCATTGGCTTCTTAGCTGACATAGTTATGACCTCGTCAAATTCAAAGTAACTTAAACAGAAATTAGCGTAATTTTACTACACTTTGAAGCGATTGCAGTAGGTTAAGATCAATGATTCTCCCTATCAATGCCTATAAAGGTAGCCTATTGATCAACATCGGTGTCTTTTTAGCGCCATTTAATAAACTAAAATTCCCGTCCCAAGCACGGCAAACAGTGCGCCGCACCAAGCGAAGCGGTTGGGCCGCTGTTTGGTATACATCCATAAAATAGGCAACAACATGATGGGCGTGGTTGAGGAGAGCAGGGCCACCATACCCACGTTGCCTTCACGCAGTGCGTAGAGAATTAATGTCATTCCGACCGCCATCGCAAGAAAACCGTTGATGGCAGTAATGGTAAAAATGGGCAGCGTAATGGCTTGAGTGGCGCGTGCTAATTTTGCACCAGTAGCCAACAGTAAGCAGTGTGCGGTGAAGGCGGTGAGCATTCGAATCGCGGAAGCGGCGATGGGGTCGATCCCCGTTTGCATTACAGGTTTGGCGATGATCCCACCCAATGCTTGGCATAGAGCCGCGATAAGGCCAAGTGCAATGCCAACCCATACTCGACCTTTAATTGCTTCCAATGCATTATGATTTTGCCCTCGGCGGCCAAAAAAGATGGCCGTTAGAACACCTGAAAAGACAAAAGTCGCGCCCACTAGCTCTGCATGGCTCATGCTTTCGCTGAATAAAAAATAGCCGAGAATGGCCGAAAAAACGGCATGGCAGGAAAAGAGCAAACCCGCTTGTCTTGGCCCCATGCGATTTAAACACGCAAACAGCGCCGTATCGCCAATGAATATGCCAATCAACCCCGAATACATCATGGGTGTTACCATCTCGCTGTTTACCGTTGCCCAGCCGCCAGTTGCCAGCGCCATGCTCACTAAAATGAGAGAAGTACAGCCCATGCGCCAACGGCTATAAGCAAAGGTTCCTAAATGGCGAGCGGGAGTAACAGACAGTAAACTGGCTACTGCCCAAAGAAACGCGGCAGCAAGCGCGAGCCATTCGTAGCCCATGTAGACATCCTTGAACGAGGGAAGGATCTCAATATGCCTTAAGCGCTAGGGGAAAACAAAGGGAATTTATGGGCTTGCCTCAATGTGATTAAAAGAGGCAAGCCAAGAGGATTTACACTTTGAAGCGGCGAATATCGTTACGCATGGCTTCTGCCGATAAATGCATTTCATGAGCGCTGTGGCTGCTCTGCTGAGTTTGACTAGCAAGGTCATCAGAAGCGTCTTTGATACCTTGTGTATTGCGGCTAATGTCTTCGCTGACGGCTCGCTGCTCTTCAGCGGCACTGGCAATTTGCAAGGCCATATCATTGATCTCGGTAATGGCTTGCGTGATCCGCACTAAACTGTCGTGAGCTTGTTCGGCATAGTCAACACTGTGGTCGGCCAGTTTGGTGCTGGCTTCCATATTCTCGACCGCATGTTGAGTATTGCGTTGCAAGGTTTCTATCATGGTGCGGATCTCTTCCGTTGAGCCATGTGTACGTTGGCTGAGCACACGAACTTCGTCGGCGACCACAGCAAAACCACGGCCTTGGTCACCAGCGCGGGCCGCTTCAATCGCCGCATTGAGTGCTAACAGATTGGTTTGTTCGGCAATACTTTGAATGGTGGATAGGATCTGGTTGATACTTTGAGCATTGCTCTCCAACTCTCGGATCACTTTGGCTGCACTATCGACCTGATTGGCTAAGTGAGTAATGGAATCTCGATTCTTTTTGATAACTGCCTGCCCGTCATCACAAGCTGAGGCCGATGCTTGTGACGCGCTAGCGGTCAGTTCGGCATGGCTAGCCACCTCAGCGGCGGTAGCCGACATCTCGTGAATCGCGGTGGCTATTTGGTTGACATCATTTTGTTGGTGCTCAACTCGCATGGAAGCTTGAGCAGAAAGGTCATTGGCATCTTGTGCTTGCTGGGAAAGTTGTTGGCTACGGCTGACGATCCCTTTCAGCATCTCCTGCATTTGACTTAAAAAGAGATTCACTTTCTCGGCCAATTCACCGATTTCATCCATGCGTCGAATGTCGATGCGTTGGGTGAGGTCGCCTTCTCCTTGCGCTAATTGCGCTAAAGCGTTCGACAATACCTGCAGTGGTTGCAGTAAGCGGGTTACAACCCAAGTGCTGATACTGGCGATAATAATGTAGAGCACTAAAGAGGCAATGGCGGTAAAGGTTATTTGCTCAGAAACCGAGGCGTAGGCCATCTCTTTGTCCACCACAATGCCCAGTAACCAATCGGTATTTGGTATTTGTGAGACGTAAATTAATTTGTTGCCTTGCTTTGGCCAAGCGATGGTATCCACGCGATTTTCTCGGGCTAAGCTGGCCATGTGCTGGGAATCTAATTCGTTGTTTAAATTGGTTAAAGGTTTTTGGCTTAAAGCTTCATCTTGGTAGGCAACAATGTTGTTATTACCATCAACCAAAAACGCAAAACCTTGATTGTTCAGTTTAACATTCAGCACTTCTTTAATGAGATTGGTTACCGTTAAATCGGCGGCGAGTACGCCTTGTTTTTGACCTTTAAAAGCTTTGGCGAAGCTAACTACGATGCTGCCATCAAAATCTTGGTAGGGTTCGGTAATTATAAGCCCCGATTGTGCCATTGCATCTTTATACCAAGGGCGCGTTCTTGGATCATAATCACTTGGCCAATCTTCGGTTTTATCACCATAAGCGATGGTGCCATCACTGAAGCCAGCATAGACAGAAAGAAAATCACCGCCTTTTTTGGTGACCAGTAGCGCTTGATTTGCGTTGTCATTACTGGCGATAAAAGATTCATTAGCCAACATCATATTGCTACGGATCCCGAGCCAATCACTGATATAACGGCTGGTGGCGAGACTGACATTTTCCATTTCACTATTGATGGCGTGAGTCGTCTCCTGTTGCAGTTGGCTGACGGAGATCCAAGCTTGTACGCCACTGACTATCGCAATGATAATGGCGATCGCCACTTGAATTTTAAATTTGATGGTATGTCTCATGGGTTATGCCCCTAGAACGGTTTGACAACAGCGTGTCGATAGATCAGAACGGAAAAAAGATGAATTAACGGCTCCTACGCTTAGTTGCAGCGAAATGATGAAGCCGTTCCATGTTTCTTCAGATAAATGAATAAGTAAATCAGAGTAATCCTACGAGAATGTAGCTTTGATTAATATGATCGTGCTCGATTATTGTTCATCTCGTTGATTTGCTTTTACTTAGTTTTAGGCTGGAATGATTCATCTTTGCGACCTGCATTCAGTCTTGACGCTCAATGCAAGTCGCAGTCACCAAAGGTTAGGTTAGTAATAGCGCGGCAGTATAGACAATGCACAAGCCAACAACGCCAATAATCAGACCTGTTTTGGCCATGTCTTTACTCTCAATAAGCCCGGTAGAATAGGCCAGTGAGTTCGGCGGTGTTGAGACAGGTAAAATCATACCCAGTGAGGCAGAAAAGGCGACAACCACTAACAAACTTTGTATACCACCAATACTGGCCAAGCTTTCCATGGATGTGCCAATCGCGGCGGCGATCGGCATGAGTAAGTTAGCGGTCGCGGTATTGGACATGAAGTTTGCCATGATCCAACAAACGAGCGACAGGGTGATGACGACCGAGATAGGCGATAGAGAACTGTAATCAATCGCGTGAGCTAATGCTGAAGCGAGCCCTGTTTTATCTAGCCCAATTCCAATCGCTATCCCGCCAGCCACTAGCCACAAGACGTCCCAGTTGATCTGTTTCAGTTCCTCTTTGCCCATAATGCCGGTGAGTGTAAAAACCGCCAAAGGAATAATAGATACCACATAGGTGTTCATGCCGTGTAGAGAGGTGGTCATCCACAGCACTATGGTGGCGGCAAAAGTAATGTAGACCACGATTGCACGCCAATTTTTTTGGAATGTTCCGTTTAGTTTCAGCACCATCTGTTTTTCTGAAGAGGGAAACAGTTTTTGTAGCAAAAACCAAGCTAACGTGAGCTGAATAATTACAAACGGCAAGCCCATCATCATCCAAGAAAAGAAATCAATGCTATTGCTTCCGGTGAGATATTGCAGCGCGATAGCATTGGGTGGCGTACCGATAGGCGTGGCAATACCACCGGTGTTCGCTGCAATCGGAATGCAGAGCACTAAGGCTTTGATGCCTAAATCCCCTTTTGGAGCTGAAGCGACGATCGGCCCGAGCAGCGCCAGCATCATCACAGTAGTCGCGGTATTGGACATAAACATAGAAAATACCGCAGTGATCAACATTAGCCCCAGCATAATAAAGCGGGGTTGAGTACCAAAAGGTTTGAGTAAAACTCGGGCTAAGTTGTTGTCCAGTTCATATTTAGAAGCAGCAATCGCCAGTGCAAAGCCGCCCATGAACAAGATAATAATCGGTGAAGAGAAAGCGCTGAAAATATCGGTGTACTTCATTAACTCGCCGATATCATGCCCAGCGGGTGGCGAACGAAAGAGATGCAAGCCTTTATCTGAAATCATCACCAATTCGAGCGCAATGATCAAAATGGAGGTGGCAAATACAGGAACTGGCTCCAATACCCAAAGCAGAGCAGCCAATAAAAAAATAGCCAGTAATCGATGTTGAATTAAGGTTAAGTCATCAATCGGTATTGCATCAATGGGCATCAGTAAAACACCGATGGGCAGCAAAAAGCAGATCGCAAGCTTTATCAGCATTCCCGTATTCATGGTAGGCATATCACATGACCTTCATTAGGTTAACTTGAAGTAACTAGCGTAAATGATATGTGAATGAAGGTCTTAGACGCGGCTTGAAATTTTGAGTTTTAGCTAAGGAATATGCAGCAGCTTTGTTTTTTATCAATAAAGAAAAAAAGCGAAATATCTAGAGGCGTTAGCTCTGAACATGCAGAGCTAACGCATTTTGCAGGGAACATTAAGAGATGGCGATTAACGTTGCTGTGCGTATGGAGTACCCATAACCGTTGTAGCATTGTGTTGCATAGACTCATCAAAGCGAATTTTATCTTTTGCAAACAGGTTGATCACCGTTGAGCCTAGCTTAAAGCGACCCATCTCTTGTCCTTTTTTCAGTACAACAGAGGTATTGCCTTGGGCTGGATAATCCCAGCGATAAACGGTATTGCCGCGCGGAGGCGTGACAGTACCTGACCAAACTAGCTCAATACTGCCAACAATGGTCGCCCCGACAAGCACTTGTGCCATTGGGCCAAACTCAGTATCAAAAATACACACCACGCGCTCATTGCGAGCAAACAGGTTCGGTACATTTTCGGCGGTTAGTGGGTTAACCGAGAAAAGATCGCCCGGAACATAAATCATTTGACGTAACACGCCATCGCAAGGCATGTGTACGCGGTGGTAGTCGCGAGGTGATAGATAAAGCGTGGCAAATTCGCCATCTTCAAACTCTTGCGCCAGCTTGGCATCACCACCGAGCAATTCTACCGCTGTAAAATGGTGGCCTTTCGCTTGAATCAGCTTGCCATCTTGAATCGGCCCGAATTGACTAACGCAAGCATCGGCCGGATGGGTGATTAAGCTATCACCGTCACTGATTGGCCGAGCATCGGCTTTCAATTCACGAACAAAGAATTCATTGAATGTTTTGAAATGGCTAGGATCTGAATGCAGAGCTTCATCCATGTTGACATTATATTGTTTAATAAACCAACGAATGACTGCAGTGGTTAGACCGCCAGCTTTCGCTGATGCGAGTTTACCCATCAGGCGTGTTAAGCCATGTTGTGGGATCCAGTATTGCAGTCCAACTTTAATTTTATCCATTGTCTCTGATTCCAATGTTAACTGTATGTTCTTCACTTTGGGCGCGAGATGTTACTGAAAAACTCTCACCATGTCAGCAGTTAGTCACCATTGCTTACGGATTATTCGATGGCGACAGATAAAAAATTTATCGATCAAGTCTGCGGACATTTGCCGGGGTAAAACTCGATGCTATTTATAAATCCGCTTTTTTGTTACGCGAATATTGGCGGTTAGCTTTGTTTTCCGACATGCTTTCTAAAATTCGGTGGTAGTTCTCAAAGCGCGTGTTACTAATATCACCTTTTTCCACCGCTTCACGTAATAAGCAACCCGGATCGTCAGCGTGTTTACAGTCTCTAAACTTACAGCCGCCTAAGAAGGGACGAAATTCGACAAAAGCTTCGGTGATCGCTTCAGCTTCCAAGTGCCATAAACCAAATTCACGCACTCCCGGCGAGTCGATCAAATCACCGCCTGTAGGGATATGATACAAGCGAGCCGCAGTGGTGGTATGTTGACCAAGTCCAGATGCTTGAGAAACTTCACCTTCTTCAATTTCATCTTCCAAATTTGGCATTAATGCGTTCACTAGGCTGGATTTACCAACGCCAGATTGACCAACAAATATGTTGATCCGTCCGCCAAGTTCCGCTTCTAACTCAGCAATCCCTTCACCGCTTTTTTTGCTGACAAAAAGCACTTTGTAGCCAATGCGTTCGTACACACGTAACGACTCTTGATATTGGTTACGCAATTCATCGCTGAGTAAATCAATCTTATTCAGTACCACTAGCGGCGCAATATTCACGGTTTCTGAAGCGATCAAATAACGGTCGATGATATTGAGTGACAGTTCCGGCAGTACGGATGACACAATGACCATCTGATCAATGTTTGCCGCTACTGGTTTCAAACCGTCGTAATAATCTGGACGAGTCAGAACCGATTTGCGCGGTTCAACCGCTTCGACAACGCCAGAGATACCCGCCATCGATTCGAGTCCAGGTCGCCAAATAACACGATCTCCTGAGACCAGCGTTTCAATGCCTCGGCGTAAATTACAGCGGTGGATGGTGTGAGTCTCTAAATCTTCAACATCGGCATGTTGGCCAAAACGAGTAATCACTAACCCAGTTTTTGCGGTGCCGAGCATGGCTTCATCCCACGAAACTGTGTCCTCTTTTTTGAGTCGTTTACTCTGATTATTACGAACGCGTCGTACTTGACCTTTCGTCAGCTTCTTTTTCTTTGCCACGATTATCTACTTCATGATTATGATACGTTTTGATCCAACGTTGAGATTTTACTCAAAATCATACCGTTTGGATCCAATGTCCAAAGGTATCTTGGGGATCTGAATTTGGGTATAGTACCTTTTTTATCTGCAAACCAATATAGGCAACGTATTTATGTCTTTTAGCGATCAAAACTTGATTTGGGTTGATCTTGAGATGACAGGCTTAGACCCTGAAACTCACAAAATTATCGAGATTGCCACCATTGTGACTGATAGTGAGTTGAACATTTTGGCTGAAGGCCCAGTGTTGGCTGTTCATCAATCAGAAGCTGAATTGGCTAAAATGGATGAATGGTGCACCACCACACATACCAAAAGCGGTTTGGTCGAGCGAGTACGTCATGACTCAGTGACACAACAAGAAGCGGTTGAACAGACCATTACGTTTTTGGAAAAGTGGGTGCCTAAAGGTAAATCTCCGATTTGTGGCAACAGTATTGGGCAAGATCGCCGCTTCCTTTATAAACATATGCCTGAGCTGGAAGCCTACTTCCATTACCGTTATGTGGATGTCAGTACGCTAAAAGAGCTGACTCGCCGTTGGAAGCCAGAAGTATTGGATGGCTTTTCTAAGCAAGGTAGTCACCTGGCTTTAGATGATATTCGTGAGTCTATTGCTGAGCTTCAGTACTACCGTAAGACCATATTCAGTATTTAATTTTCAGAACGGCATTTTTTGGTGATGGCGTGTTAACCAGTTTTTATGATTAATACGCCATATTTGCGTTCTTTTTCGTCAAAAAAAAAAAAAAAAGATTTTTTGCCAGTAAGGGCTTGCATCATAAGAAAATGCTCTTATAATTCGCAGCCCTGAACAACGGAAACGTTGTGAA
>NZ_NDIM01000304.1:0-7697 GCF_002241375.1 Vibrio sp. V19_P1S1T109
CAATTCATTTGATGAGTAATCTAAAAATTATCAATTTTACTACTTCATGACCCGTTCGTTAGTCTGTATGGGAAGCAAGGCATGACGCTTTGTTTGAACTTGGGAGGTAATTATGAAATTGAGCTTTGGGAGCGTGTATGTCAGCAGCCTACTCTGAAAATAAACAGCTGTTCTCACCGATTGAGATGATGGCAGAAGCCGAGAAATTTGCATTAAGCAAAGCCAAGAAAAGTAGCGGTATGACACTGAGCCTTGCCATTATGGCTGGTGCTTTTATCGGCTTAGCATTTTTGTTCTACATCACTGTCACCACAGGCAGTGCTAACGCAGGTTGGGGGCTCAGTCGGTTAGCGGGTGGTTTAGCCTTTAGCATGGGGCTGATTTTAATCGTGATTTGTGGCGGTGAACTGTTCACCAGTTCCGTATTGTCGAGCATTTCTTGGGCCAATAAACAAATCAGCTTTAGCAAAATGTTATCCATTTGGGGCAAGGTTTATATCGGTAACTTCATTGGTGCCATGTTCTTACTGCTTTTGGTTACTGGAGCTGGTCTCTATCAGTTGGATGATGGTCAATGGGGGTTGAATGCGCTGAACATCGCGCAGCACAAACTGCACCATACACCTGTTCAAGCATTTTCTCTTGGGGTGCTATGTAACTTACTGGTTTGTCTTGCTATTTGGTTAACGTTTAGCTCAGCCAATGCAATGACCAAAGCCGCAATGACAATTTTGCCTGTGGCGATGTTCGTCTCTAGCGGCTTCGAGCACTGCGTAGCCAACATGTTTATGGTCCCTTTAGGCATTGTGATTCAAAACTTTGCACCAGAGAGCTTCTGGCAGCAGATCGGTATCAGTGCCACTCATTACGCAGATTTGAACATTCATCAATTTGTGGTGGCAAACCTTATCCCAGTGACTTTGGGCAATATCGTCGGCGGTGCTGTGTTGGTTGGTCTCGCCAACTGGTCTATTTTCCGCCGTCCACAACTTAAAGCCGCAAACATTAGCACTATTACGGAAACAGCAACAATTACGTCAGTGAAGGAAACGAAAATGAATAAAACAATTACAGTTAAAGACATTATGAACACCCAACCTGTAACTCTAGGCGTGGAAATGCCAACCGCAGTTGCCATTGATATGTTGCTGGATAACCAGCTCGATAGTGCTCCTGTGGTTGATGTGGCTGGTCGTTTGGTCGGATTTTTCTCAGCTCACGATGTCATGGTGGATTTATGGTGCCAAGACTACCTCCCTACCGAAGGGCAAAAAGTGGTGGATCTTATGAGCCGCGATGTTATCGCCATCGATGCATCTGACCGTCTGATTGATATCGCCGAATTTTTATGTGTCGATAAAGAACAGTTATACCCTACTACCAGCATGGGTATTGCTACTCGTTTTAGCTCACTCTCTTTAGAAGAGCGCGCAAAAAGCATGAAAGTGAACAAACCACAAAATCTCCCCGTCCTTGAAGATGGTAAGTTTGTCGGTATGCTAACTCGTAACCATGTACTGGCAGCACTACGTCCAATTTATGGCGAGCGTCTAAGCGTGGTCAAAGAGCGTACGTTAGAAACGGCTTAACACGTTGTTTTGTTCAAAACAGTTTTTGGTCAGGAAATAAGTCGCTTGACTAAAAAGCAAAGACCCCGCATTGCGGGGTCTCTTTGATTCATCTATTTCGCTTGTTACTATCCCTGACGCCACCAGCGTCCGACGCACGGGTTTTCAGGATCAAGATATCGATTCAATAACGTTAAGTTGCTGTCGAACAAAATGAGATAAGGTTGAATCTCACTGACACTTAACGCCCCCTTTGTGGCATTGATACACTGCATCAATAAATCCGTAAGACAGCGAACAAAAACCCACTTTGGGTTGTCTGCGATTTTATGGTTGATCGCTAAAATAGCCTCATATGCTATTTGGTAAGGAATGGCTCTCACTTGCGTGAGATCGCGCAGAAATGAGCCCGCCACAACACCTTCAAGATAGACACGGTAAGTCGTTAGTTGATCGACCAATAGAAACAGTTCCGCGGCTAAATGCGTATAAGGGTATTTCACCGCTAGGTGATCGTGCAGATCCGGTGAAATAGCCAGCGTGATCTCCATCATTTCACAGCGTTGTTTAAGCACTCGCAGTAACCCTTGCTCATCCATTAATTGCTGAATTTCAAAAATACGCTGCAAGTGATAGTCGTTAGAAATGAAAGTGACAGGTAATGTTTTTTGTGTGTCAATGCCACCGTTTTTTTGCAGCTCTAACGCGACGTTCTCGATATTTTCCACTGTGCTGGTCGAGTGTTCTTCCAGCAAAATGCGGTTATTCGAAAGTGACACATTGAGCCGAGTAAGCTCCGATTGAAGGTAATGATACATAGCCTTCGCTTCAGAAATCTGTTGCCCTAGCGTGAGCCCACCGCATAAAGCAATGACACTATGATCGATTTCATGACGTTGTAACGCCTTAACGAGGCCATCAACACGGCTACGCCCTTCTAATGTTAATTGCTGATCAACAAGTCGTTTACCTAATACGATATAAAGATGCTCGGCTACCATCGTTATTTTTCTCTCTCCATTTCAGCCACCATAAAACTTGTGTCATAGCAATCGACATCAAGAAAGCAGCAGTATTAAAACGTATGGTTTGGTAACACGTAAATACTCCTACATGTGCATAGTGCTTGAGTCAAAAAATAAAATAAACAATCGCTTTTTAAACATTACTCAAACGATAGCCACGCATTAGAAATGCTCGTGCATAAAGTAAGGTTTCTGCGATAATTGTTTCAATTTATTTATAACTACCGATGATAAAATCCACAGGAATAAACTCTAAAAATCCACTATATGGAGAGATTAATATGTGGAATAAACTCAATAAATCAATGATGTTCTGCCAAATGATGTTTGGCTTATCATTTTACGGGGTAATGGTTATCCTAACCCGTTTTTTTCTAGAAGATTTGGATTATAACGAAGCCGATACCATGATGGTGGTAGGAGCATTTTCATCCATTGGCCCCCTTTTTGCGATCGCTGGTGGTTTTATTGCCGATAAGTTCCTTGGCGCTTATCGTTCATTAACCATTGCCTACGGCGCTTTTGCTCTTGGTTACACACTACTGGTGCTGGGTGCCTCAACAACCAACGTCGCGATGGCATTAGCAGGCATCGCTTTAGCGAGCTACGCACGCGGATTAATGTCCCCTTCTTACCCCAGTTTATATAAACGCACTTTTAGCTCCCAAGAACATTTTGAAAACTGTTACCCTGTCAATTATTCGGTAAACAATGTGGGGGCACTACTTGGTCAATATTTATTCCCGATGTTTGTTTTAGTGATCGGTTTTCACGGTAGTTTTATGCTCTCAGCCATTTTGGCAGCGTTCGCCTTTGCCACTTTAATTGTGTTTAACAAATCATTAGTGAATGCTGCAGCTGAGATTGATCAAGCTCCCGTAAGCGTGAAAAACTGGCTCGCCTTTTGTGCAGTATCGTGCGCGATGGTTGGGCTAGTTTTCTTCATGTTTTCTAATATGGACATCGGTCAAAACATCGTTTATGCCATTGGTGCGGCTGCCATTTTTTACTTCATCTTTTTGATGTTTAAAGCGAATCGATCCGATACCTTGAAAATGGGCACTATTCTTATCATGACGGTGCTCACCACCTGTTTCTTTGTCTATTACGGGCAAATGATGACCTCCATGACCATGGTAACCATTAATACGATGCGTGGTGACTTATTTGGATTAATTCCAATCGCTCCTGAAGCATCAATGGCGATGAACCCACTGTGGTGCATTGTTGCTGGGCCAGTCATTGCTATGACTTTCTCTTCACTGGAAAAGCGAGGCATTAATTTTTCAACAGCCACTAAAATTGGCTTTGCATTCATCTTTACCGCCATTGCATTTGGCATTTTAACCATGGCAGTCATGAATATTGGTGCTGATGTTGTCATCAGACCAGAAGTCTTTTTGGTGATCCACTTCTTCCAAGCTTTTGCGGAAGTCATTGTTGGTAGTTTAGTAGTGGCCTTCATTTTGTCAGTGGCTCCCAAGCACATCGAAAACTTTTCGGTTAGCCTCTTTTCAGTCGCCATCGCCTTAAGCGGCATTGTGGGTGCGGTGTTCTCAACCTCCATCGCATTAGAAAAAGGTCAAGTGATCAGTCAGCATATCGTCCAAAGCGTTTATGGCGACTACTTTAAAATGCTCACGATCTTAGCCGTAGTGATGGTAGCAGTGGCCATCGTCGCTTCATTAGTTGTTCGGAAAATGCTTGAAGCATCAAAAATGAACGAACGGGATGAACTTGCAGAAGTTGCACCTAACGAAGTTTAAACATCAGTAAAATGTGAGCATTATTAAGCCTCATACCATTATGCATATGGGGCTTTTTATCTGCAAAGTTACATATTCCCATCTCTTCAAAGTAAAATAACGTAAATGATAGTTATTATCATTGAATCAATTAAGAACTCAGTTTAAGGTTATACCCACAAAAGACAAAACGGTAATCTAGAGAATAATGAAAAAAGAAACAGAACCTAAACGCTCTTTCTATCCACTCACGGTTGCGGATAGCCAGCAGATTTCGCCTTCCCTGCAACGCATTACGTTACAGGGTGACTCAATTGAGCATTTTACACTTGAAAACGAAGGCGATTATATCAAGCTGTTGTTTAGTGAAGATGGTGGTACTGATTTGTCACGGTTAACCCCTGATCAGCGCCCAATAATGCGCACTTATACCATTCGAAGCTTTGATGCGACCAACAACCGCATTGAAATCGATTTTGTACGGCATGAGGCGGAAGATAAGCAGTGCGGATTTGCAGTCAGATGGGCGATGCATACGGCCATTGGCGATACGATTTCAATCGCTGGCCCAGGTAAAGCTCAAGGGTTGAATCTCAATGGGAAATGGTTTTTCTTAGCCGCTGACATGACCGCGATCCCTGCCCTTGCAGCTCAATTAAAACGCTTACCGCGTGATGCAAAAGGTTATGCAGTAATTGAAATTGAGCATGTGGATGACAAACAGGCACTACAGGCTCCGGAGAACATAGAGATCTCTTGGGTCGTGAAAGACAGCAGCACCAATTTGGCGACTTCGGTTATCGAGAAAAATTGGCTGGGTGAGAATGGCTCGGTATGGTGTGCGTGTGAATTTGATACCATGCGCGCGCTAAGAGAGTATTTTCGCAATGAAAAAGAGATAGCCAAAGACTATATTTATATCAGCAGCTACTGGAAACGTGGCGTCAGTGAAGATGGGCATAAACAGCTCAAACAAACGGATGCACAAACTCAGTCATAAACAGCAATAACACAGTAAAAAGGTGACTTAATAGAGGTCGCCTTTTTCATTGAATGCGCTCAATTTTCAACGAACATAGCTTTAACAGACCTAGCTTTAACAAACCTAGCTTTAACGGACATAGCCTCAGCGGGCCACGGTTAGCTTGGCTAACGACTCAATACAAATTGCGTCATGCCGCCAGTATTCGATGCCACAATCGATCAGTTCACCCTGTTGATTATAATTAATGCGCTCAACGACCATCGCCGGAGTGCCTGATGTAGCGCGTAGTGCTTGCGCCATATGACCAAGCAAAGAGCTAGTGGTAATTCGATAACGGACTGTTTGATACTCCACGGCAAAATGGTCGCGATAAATATCCGTCAGTGATTGAGACAAATCGAAAGTCAGCAAGTTGGGAAACAATTCAGGGCGCACGTAATTCGTCACATAGACCACGGGGCGATCTTCTAAATAACGCACACGATCAATTTGGTAAACATCCGAAAACGGCTTCAATCCCAATAAGAGCGATGCTTGTTTATTAGCTAATAGCGCTTTTGCCATCATCAGTTCCGTTTTTGGTACTCGGTTTTGTGCTAAAGCCATGTTGGTAAAATTTAGCGTTTGGGTTGGGTCGTAACGTATCGGCTCGGGAGAAATAAACCAACCTCGCCGATCTTCTCGGTAGATCTTGCCATCCGCTTCCAACAGAGACAAAGCCTCACGCAGGGTAACGCGTGTGGTATTAAACGACTCTGCAAGTTTTCGTTCAGAAGGTAATTTTTGACGAGGGGCAAGCATGCCAGCATCGATTTGTTCAACAATCACATCTTTAATTTTTACGTACTGCACAACATCCACTCCCAGCCTAAATACGTGCATGCCAAATTCATAACAAACTGATACCGTATTATTTGCATTCTATGTCGAACAAGATTAATGTCATAGCCTGAATCGCAATAACATTGACGTTAATTTTTATACCGCCTAGCTTTTGGGCGGTATTTCTTTTTGGAGTATTAAAAATGTCAAACTTAGCACCTGTCTTAGTTTCAAGCCTTGATATGGACAGAATATCCGCATTACTGGATGGCATGCCTAAACTAACGCCAGAGTTAGAAAAGCTCGAGGCTGAGTTGGATAGAGCCACCATTGTCGCCCCACAAGAGATGCCAAATAATGTGGTGAGCATGAATTCGACCGTACGCTTCAAGTTTATCGACAGTGATGAAGTGATCGAAAAAAATCTTGTGTATCCGCATGAAGTGAAAAGCAGTCAAGATATCTCTGTTTTTGCCCCAGTAGGCAGTGCATTGTTGGGCCTAGCTGTTGGTCAACAGCTCAGTTGGCCAATGCCAGGTGGTAGAGAAAGAGTGATTGAGATTCTTGATGTAGTTTATCAACCTGAGCGTGACGGTGAATTCAACCGCTAACGAATCGCTTTGTTGGTGTGGAGGTCGATATCATCACTCCACACCCCAAGCCACACCATTGTAAATAATTATGCGACCAAAATATCTTTAAGCTCGTGCAATGAACGCACATGGTAGTGTGGCTCAATGCCATCAACAGCACTTGCGCCAGTAGAGTTTAGCCAACAGGTCTCAATACCAAAATTCAAGCCACCTAGAATATCGGAATGCGGGTTATCTCCTACCATCAATACACGATTTTTAGCAGGGTTACCCATTTTGTCTAGCGCGTAGGCAAAAATACCGTGATCAGGTTTCGCTACACCAACCTCTTCTGAAATAATCACGTGGTCAAAGTATTCACTCATCCCCGTTCTTTGCAAACGAATCGCTTGAAGTTCGGTAAAACCATTAGTAATGATGCCAAGTTTCGCTCGACCTGTAAGGGCATCCAATAACTCTTTTGCTCCTGGTAGTGGAGTGCAGATATCAGCCATGGCTTCAAGAAATGCGCTGTTTAATTCCGTGGTTGTCGTCGCGAGCTTTTCTGCCCACTCTGCAAAACGAGTATGCTTCAACTGCGCCGCCGTGATATCACCATTTTGGTAATCGACCCACAGTGGTTTATTAACTTCTTGGTACTGCGCAAAATCTTGTTCAGTAAACAACACTCCTTTGCGCTCAAACATCAGCTGCATACCTTTGAAAGCATCAAAATGAAACAAGGTCTCGTCAGCGTCAAATAAAATCCAGTCGTACTTCATGATCTCTCCTCATAATGTTCGGGCTAGTTTAGATTGTTTTTAGTTAAATGATAATCTCTATCAGAAGAAACTTTTAAAATTCAATGTGATAACGAATCTAATCGTCCCTGTAATAAAAAAGGCTCGAATGAGCCTTTTCTTATGCTTAATATTGCAAATTATGATGCTTTTTCAGCTTCGTTAACCATAGAAAGCGCC
>NZ_NDIM01000280.1:0-7641 GCF_002241375.1 Vibrio sp. V19_P1S1T109
CTATTCCTTTCACTAAATACTCACAACAATTTCATTCTTCCTTTGATGTGGATCATTTTGTTCTTTTTTTGTTCAGATTTGCCGCGTGAAAATTGATGTAAATCAAGGCTTTTTTCTCCCATAAATCTTTTGAAACAACCTGCATTTAGAAGTAGTATTAGTCCCAGCTATATTAGCTGATGCTTAACAATTAACTAACCATAACGGTACATGCTTGCAACAAAATTCTGATATTTTTCAACATTTGATGAGGTTATATCACTGATGAATTTTAAGGAATTTTAACCCGTTTAGCATGTCAAAAGTGTCATTCAGCCGGCACAAAGGAGTTACCATGATTGACGTCGTTGATCTATCGCGGTTGCAGTTTGCACTGACAGCGATGTATCACTTCCTGTTCGTTCCATTGACTCTAGGTATGGCTTTTCTTTTAGCCATCATGGAATCTTTGTATGTAATGACTGATAAGCAAATCTATAAGGACATGACAAAGTTCTGGGGTAAGCTTTTTGGTATTAACTTTGCCCTTGGGGTGGCCACTGGCCTCACTATGGAGTTCCAGTTCGGTACAAACTGGTCATACTATTCCCACTATGTAGGTGACATTTTTGGCGCCCCTCTTGCGATTGAAGCACTTGTAGCCTTCTTTTTAGAATCAACCTTTGTCGGTTTGTTCTTCTTTGGGTGGGATAGACTATCAAAACGCCAGCATTTGGGCGTGACTTGGTTGGTTGCTCTGGGGTCCAATTTCTCGGCACTTTGGATCTTGATTGCGAATGGTTGGATGCAAAACCCAGTTGGCGCAGAATTCAATTTTGAAACTATGCGTATGGAAATGGTCAGCTTTGCTGAAGTCGTTTTCAACCCAGTTGCTCAAGTGAAATTTGTGCATACCGTCGCTTCTGGTTACACCACTGGCGCGATGTTCATTCTTGGTATTAGCTCATATTACTTGCTGAAAGGTCGAGACGTTGCGTTTGCACGCCGCTCATTCGCTATCGCTGCATCATTCGGCATGGCTGCTATTTTGTCCGTGATTGTGCTTGGTGATGAATCAGGATATGAAGTGGGTGAAGTTCAAAAGGTGAAGCTGGCTGCGATTGAAGCTGAGTGGCACACGGAACCTGCGCCAGCTGCATTTACACTGTTTGGTTTGCCTAACCAAGACGCCATGCACACCGATTATGCAGTGAAAATTCCGTACGTGATGGGTATTATCGCTACACGTTCACTGGATACCGAAGTCACAGGGTTACGCGATCTACGCGATCAACACGTTGACCGAATTCGTAACGGTATGTATGCCTATGAACTGTTAGAAAAATTACGTGCGGGCGAAAAATCACCAGCAAACATTGCCGCTTTTGAAGAAGTGAAAGGCGATTTGGGCTACGGCTTATTGCTAAAACGTTATACCGATAAAGTGAGCGATGCAACGGAAGAGCAAATTCAAGCCGCCGCCGATGATTCAATTCCAACCGTATGGCCACTATTTTGGTCATTCCGTCTGATGGTTGGTGTTGGTTTTGTGATGCTATTTGTCTTTGGTGCAGCATTTATTCAAACTTGCCGTCAGAAAATTGAGCAAAAACAATGGGTACTTAAAGCCGCCTTGTTCAGTATTCCTCTACCGTGGATTGCAATTGAAGCAGGTTGGTTTGTTGCTGAATATGGCCGTCAACCATGGGCTGTTGGTGAAATATTGCCGACCAATGTTGCCGCTTCTGCGCTAACTCTGGGCGAATTATGGACCTCATTGTTTGCGATTCTTGCACTGTACACTGTGTTCTTGATTGCTGAAGTTTACCTGATGGTTAAATTTGCTCGTAAAGGGCCTAGCAGCCTGAAAACTGGTCGTTATCACTTTGAGCAAAACGCAAACTCTGTTGAAGACAAAGTTAGCCGTCAAGTCGAAGCATAAGGCAGGGAGATAGAATAATGTTTGATTACGAAATCTTGCGACTAATTTGGTGGGTGCTGATCGGCGTACTGCTGGTTGGTTTTGCAATCACAGATGGTTTTGACATGGGCGTTGGTGCTCTTGTTCCCGTCATTGGTAAGAATGACAGTGAGCGTCGTGTCATGATCAACTCTATTGCTCCACACTGGGATGGTAACCAAGTTTGGCTTATCACGGCAGGTGGTGCACTGTTTGCGGCTTGGCCGTTAGTCTATGCGACATCATTTTCCGGATTTTATTTGGCTATGATTGTTACATTGGCTGCATTATGGCTTCGTCCGATCGGTTTGGATTACCGTTCAAAAATTGAAGATCCAAAGTGGCGTAATACTTGGGATATCTGTATTTCAATTAGTGGCTTTGTACCACCAGTCATCTTTGGTGTTGCCTTTGGCAACTTACTACAAGGCGTGCCATTCCAACTCAGTGATTTCATGATGCCAACGTATCACGGTTCATTTTTTGGTCTGTTGAACCCATTTGCTCTGCTTTGTGGCTTAGTCAGCTTGTTTATGATTATTTTACAAGGTGCCGCTTGGCTACAGATGAAAACCACCGATGAGCTGCATGCACGCGCTCGTGGCGTCGCTCAACTAATGGGCTTGTTGGTTGCTATTACTTTCGTCGCTGCAGGGTTTTGGATCCAAAACATCGATGGTTACGTGATTACCAGCGTCATTGATACACATGCCGCATCAAACCCACTCAATAAAGAAGTGATACGTGAGGCGGGGGCGTGGATGGCTAATTTCAACGCTTACCCATTACTATGGATCGCACCAACTTTGGGTGTTGCCATGCCACTACTTGCTGTGTTGGCGTCGCGTTTTGAAAAAGGTGGTCTCGCATTCTTGGCTTCTAGCTTAGCCAATGCGGGTGTGATTTTCACCGCTGGTTTTGCGATGTTCCCATTTATCATGCCTTCAAGCTTAGTACCAAGTAACAGCTTGACCATGTGGGACTCAACATCGAGTGAATTGACGTTGAACTTAATGACAGTGGTCGCTTTTGTAATGGTACCTATCATTCTTGGTTACACTACTTGGACTTACTACAAGATGTTTGGTCGTCTTGATAGCAAGTTTATTGAAGAAAACAAAAACTCACTTTACTAAGGAGCATAGATATGTGGTATTTCGCATGGATTCTAGGTGTGCTTTTAGCTTGTGCATTTGGCATCATCAACGCTCTTTGGTTAGAGCATTCCGAAATGATGGACAAAGACAGTGAGTAAACTTGCAATGCAAGTCACTGAGTACCATAAACTGGTTGATAAGACTCTGCTCAGAGTCTTATCGCTCTTGCTTGGTTTTTATCATATCGCCATGATTATGTGGGATCCCGAGCTATATTCTCAGAGCATTGGTGGTTTTAACGCGGTTATTTCACCACTCATGATATGGGCGCTGTGTGCAAGTATGGTTTTTGGTGTTGGCTTTAGACCACGCAAATGGTTTTGGCAATTATTGTTTAGCCCCTACATTTCATTATCGATCTTAATTTACCTAACGATTATTCGACTAGTTTGATATTTACTGTGTATGAATAACCTGTCGAAGGTTGATTAACGACCCACATTAGTGCTGCCTCTTTGAGACAGCACTAATTTTTTGTTTCAAGTTTTGTAAAAGTCCACTCAATGCTTGTACTAACGTCAATGAGTTGCGTTATAGTATCCGCCTAAATCTGCATATGTGTTGGAACCTTTGTGCAAAATACAGCCTCAGCCTTTCATTGGCCTGTAACGATTTACTATGAAGATACGGATGCTGGTGGTGTCGTCTATCACTCAAACTATCTTAAATTCTTTGAACGAGCCCGAACTGAAATGTTACGCGCAGTTGGAGTGTCTCAGCAGACGCTTTTGCAGCAGAACATTGGTTTTGTGGTCAGGCACGTTGACATCGATTTTCTACAAGCTGCACGTTTAGACGATATGCTGACGATAAATACTGTGATTTCGGCGTTGAAAAAAGTCTCACTGATCTTCTGTCAGGAGCTCGTCAATCCTGAAGGTAAAGTATTGTGTAAAGCAATAGTTAAGGTAGCATGCATCGACAATCAGAACATGAGGCCAAAAGCGATGCCTCAATCAATAATTTTGGAGTTAACCCCTAGTGACTGCTGATATCTCAATTCTCGATCTGTTTTTGCAAGCCAGCTTATTGGTCAAGATGGTGATGCTAATCCTTTTGGGGATGTCTATCGTTTCGTGGGCGATGATCATCAAACGTAGTAAAGTCCTTTCCCAAGCAGAAAAGAACGCTGATGCTTTCGAAGACAAATTTTGGTCTGGTACTGACTTATCCGTTATTTATCAAGATGTCAAAAAGCGTAAAGATGAACTTTTGGGTACAGAAGAGATTTTTTATTCTGGCTTTACCGAATTTGCACGTTTACGCAAGACTAACGCCACTTCACCCGATTTCATTATGGAAGGGACGGGACGTGCGATGCGAGTTGCTGTCGCAAGGGAAGTGGACGAGTTAGAGACCAGTCTGCCATTTCTAGCGACCGTGGGTTCTATCAGCCCATACATTGGATTATTTGGTACGGTATGGGGAATCATGCACTCATTTATTGCGTTAGGTGCGGTGAAGCAAGCGACGTTAGCAATGGTGGCTCCTGGTATTGCAGAGGCGCTGATTGCGACCGCCATGGGTTTATTTGCGGCTATTCCTGCGGTGATGGCTTACAACAGGTTGAGCAATAAAGTCAGCAAATTAGAGCATAATTACGCCACCTTTTCTGAAGAATTTCATAGCATTCTTCACCGCCAAGCGATGGCTGGTAGGGAATAGACGATGGTGGGTTACCAGCGTAAAAAACGCAAGTTGACAGCTGAGATTAACGTTGTCCCTTATATCGACGTTATGCTCGTGTTGCTGATTATTTTTATGGTGACATCGCCGTTTGTCACTCAAGGCGTTGATGTCGAACTTCCTAAAACCACTACGGCAAAGTCGGCATCTGATCTGAAAGGCGACAGTGATAGTAGTTTTATCATCGTGGAAATAGATAAAGAAGGTCGTCTCGGGTTGAGCGTAAATAATGAGGAAGTCGAGCGGGGTCTTTCGCTGCAAGATGTCATCATTAGAGTCAAAGCTGAATTGTCGTTGAAACCGGATTCACCGGTTGCGGTTGGCGGTGATGCTGCAACGCCTTATGCTGAAGTGATACTGGTTCTGGATGAATTGAATCGTGCGGGCATTTCAAAAGTAGGTCTGCTAACCGAAATTAAAGGATAGTTTGTACTGTTCATGAAAGATCATAAATCCAAAAAAAGCGATTACAAAAAGCCCATCATTATCTCGGCTGTTTTGCATATAGTGTTGATCATTGCTTTGTTATGGGGTTCGGATTTTAGCCTAACTAAGCCCGAGCCTGCAGGGCAGATGGTTCAAGCTGTGGTGATTGATCCACAACTGGTACAAAAACAAGCCCAGCAAATTCGTAACCAGCGTGAAGCTGCTGCCAAAAAAGAGCAGGATCGGCTGGATAAGTTACGCCGCGAAAGTGAGCAGTTGGAAAAAAACCGCAAGGCGGAAGAAGAGAATATTCGCCAACTAAAAGAACAACAAGCTCAGGAAGCGAAAGCGGCCAGAGAAGCTGAAAAGCAACGTGCCGAAAAAGAACAAGAGCGTAAAGTGGCAGAAGAACGAGCTCGTAAAGAAAAAGAGCGAGCGGTAAAAGCGGAAACGGAACGTAAGATAAAAGAAGAAGCGGTAAAAAAAGCAGAGCAGGAGCGCATCGCTAAAGAGGCTGAAATTGCGAAAGCGGAAAAAGAACGCATTGCCCGTGAAAAAGAGGCAGAACAAGCTAAAGAGAAAGCTCGTAAAGAGCGAGAAGCAGCAGAGCGAGCCGAGAAAGAGCGAATAGCCAAAGAACAAGAGGCGAAGAAAGCGGCCGAAAATGCAAAAAAAGAGAAAGCACGTTTAGAGAGATTGGAGCGTGAACGCAAAGAACAAGAAGCGGTGCTGAATAACATTTTTTCTGGGTTAGAAACAGAAGCAGAGCAAAATAGCTCAGCTCGTTCTCAATTTGTAATGAGTGAAGCTCAGCGGTATGGAGCAATCTATACGCAGCTCATTCAACAAAACTTGCTGATTGAAGACAGTTTTAAAAGTAAACAGTGCAAAGTGAACCTACGGCTCATTCCAACGGGAACTGGAGCAATAGTCGGTAATCTAAGCATTATTGATGGTGACTCAAGGTTATGCGCGGCGACAAAACGTGCTGTGGCGCAGGTGGGGACGTTTCCGCTGCCCAAAGATGATCTTGATGTAGTCAATCAATTGAAAAACATTAATTTAACTGTAGAACCAAATTAAAAGGAAAAGCTTGTGTTAAAGCGATTGATGTTAGGATGCTTACTTGTCATCGCAAGTAGTGTACAGCTCGCCAACGCCGCATTGGAGCTTGTGATCACCGACGGCATTAATTCAGCAAGGCCGATTGCTATCGTACCGTTTAAGTGGGAAGGCAAAACAAAATTACCGCAGGATGTCTCTGCGGTGATCGCGTCAGACTTGCAACGTAGTGGTAAATTCAGCCCGATTGCGACCAGCAAAATGCCACAAACGCCTTACAATGAAACCGATGTGAAGTTTGATGCTTGGACCAGTATTGGTGTTGATGCTTTGCTCACTGGTAGCATTACGCAAAATGCAGAAGGTAACTATGTCATCAACTACCAATTGGTAGATGTAGTGCGTGGTCAACTTACACAAGGCCAAAGCAAAGCATTAAGTAACGATGGACAGTTGGTGCTTTCTAAAGATCATGTTTTGTTCAATAAAGTTGCCACCGTACCAGCAAACCGAATGCGTGAGTATGCGCATCGAATTTCAGATTTGGTCTATCAAGAACTCACGGGTGATAAGGGTGCGTTTCTCACTCGTATTGCCTACGTGGTGGTCAACGACGATGAACAATATCCTTACCAGCTAAGGGTTGCTGACTATGACGGTTACAATGAACGTTTAGTACTTCGTTCAAAACAGCCTTTGATGTCACCGACTTGGTCACCTGATGGTAAGCAACTGGCGTATGTGAGCTTCCAAAACGGCCAAGCGGAAATATTCATCATGAATATTTATACTGGCGAAAGAGAGAAAGTGACCTCGTACCCACGTCATAATGGGGCACCAAGGTTCTCGCCAGATGGGAAAACCCTTGCTTTGGTGTTGTCTAAAACGGGCAGCTTACAGGTTTATACTCTGGACTTGGCAACCAAGAAGCTGAAACAAATAACGAGTGGCAGATCAAATAATACAGAACCGTTCTGGCATCCTGATGGTAAATCGCTAATATTTACTTCGGATCGGGGTGGTAAACCACAGATATATCAAGTAAATTTATCAGACGGTTCTACCAATCGTCTGACATGGCAAGGTAGCCAGAATTTAGGTGGACAAATAACGCCTGATGGTCGATTCCTTGTCATGGTAAACCGAAGTAATTCGGGTTTTAATCTGGCGAAACAAGATTTGGAAACTGGTTCAGTGCAAATTCTAACAAAGACTTTGCTCGATGAGTCTCCAAGTATTGCACCCAATGGTGGTATGGTCATATACAGTTCTATTTATAACAAAGCGAATGTACTTTCGATGGTGTCTATAGATGGGCGTTTCAAAGCTAGATTACCGGCAACAAATGGTCGCGTTAGGGCTCCTGCGTGG